>NZ_LUVY01000019.1:0-232902 GCF_002992185.1 Pseudomonas sp. LLC-1
ACGCAAGTCTCGGCTTTGCCCAGATCCCTGTAGGAGCGGCTTTAGCCGCGAACACCGGAAAAGCCGGTGCCATCCACCACGTCGCCTGCTTCAAACAACCAAAGCAATCATGAAATGTGCGTCATCTATGCCTGACGAATCGCGGAGCAATGCTACGCTCGCGGAAATACTCAGCACGGATACCCACCATGGAAATGAACTGGCACCAGGCTTTGCAAGAGAGCCTGAGCTGGCTGGCAATCGCCTCGTTCATCACCTTAGTCTGCTTCGCAGCAGCCGCCACACTGGCTGTGCGCTGCACGCGCTGGGGCAGCCAGTTCTGGCAGCTTGCCGGGCCCTATTTCAGTTTCAGGCGCAGTTGGCGGCCGCTGTTGGTGTTTGCGTTGCTGCTGGTGTTGACACTGTTCTCTGTACGGCTGAACGTGCTGTTCTCGTTCTGGTACAACGGCTTCTACAGCGCTTTGCAGGGCCTTGATCAAACCGCGTTCTGGTACTTGCTTGGCGTCTTTGCCGTACTGGCTACCATTCATGTGCTGCGCTCGCTGTTCACGTTTTACGTAACCCAGGCATTCAGCATTCATTGGCGGGTCTGGCTCACCGAGCGTCTGACCCACGACTGGATGAAAGGCGATGCCTACTACCGCGGCCAGTTCCTCGCCGAGCCGGTGGACAACCCCGATCAGCGTATCGAACTGGATATCAACGCCTTCGTCACCAACTCGGTGAGCCTGGCGTTGGGCGCGGTCAGTGCGCTGGTTTCGCTGGTGGCATTCACCGGCATTCTCTGGGGGCTGTCGGCACCGCTGACGGTGGCCGGGATGGAGATCCCCCGGGCGATGGTGTTTGCCGTGTACCTGTATGTCATCGTCGCCACCTGGGTCGCCTTCCGCCTCGGGCGCCCATTGATCCGCCTGAATTTCCTCAACGAAAAACTCACTGCGAACTTCCGCTATGCGCTGATGCGCTTGCGTGAAAACGCCGAGAACATCGCCTTCTACCAAGGTGCTCAGGTCGAGCGGGGCACCTTGTTGGGCCGCTTTGCTGCCTTGATCGTGAATGCTTGGGCGTTGGTGTTCCGAAACCTCAAGTTCAGTGGTTTCAACCTGGGCGTCAGCCAGGTTGCCGTGGTGTTCCCGTTCATTCTGCAGGCGCCGCGTTTCTTCAGCGGAGCGATCAAGCTGGGCGACGTCATGCAAACGTCCCAGGCATTTGGCCAGGTGCAGGATTCGTTATCGTTCTTCCGTGAGTCATATGATGCGTTTGCCCAGTACCGGGCGACCCTCGACCGTCTGACCGGGTTTCTCGATGCCAATGAGCAGGCGAGCGCATTGCCACGCGTCCTGACCGAAGACCAGGCGCATGCACTGCAGATCACCCGCCTGCAGGTGCTGCGTCCGGACGGGCACGCCCTTATTGCCGACCTGGACCTGAGCCTGCACGCGGGTCAGGCGCTTTTGATCAAAGGGCCATCGGGCAGTGGTAAAACCACGCTGCTGCGCGCCCTGGCGGGCCTTTGGCCGTATGCCGAAGGTGAGGTCAGGCGGCCAATGGGCCATCAGGCACTGTTCCTGTCGCAGCGCCCGTACCTGCCACTGGGTGACTTGCGTACTGTCATTGCCTACCCGGCAGCCAGCAAGCCTGAGGATGAGGCGCGGATGCAGCAGGCGTTGCGCCAGGTCAACCTGGCTCACCTGGCCGAGCGCCTGGACGTCAGTTGCGACTGGTCACACATTCTTTCGGTGGGTGAGCAGCAGCGTCTGGCATTCGCCCGGGTACTGTTCAACCGGCCGCAGGTGGTGTTCCTCGACGAGTCCACCTCGGCGATGGACGAGGGCCTCGAACATGCCTTGTATGCGTTGTTGCGCTCGGAAATGCCGGATGCACTGCTGGTCAGTGTCGGCCACCGCAGCACGCTGGCAGCGTTCCATACCCATCGGCTGGAAGTGGATGGGCATGGCGGTTGGTCGTTGCTGGAGCAGGAGGCTGCGCTGGCCTAGTCCGCGTCCGGGTGCTGATCACCGTCCAGCATGGCGATCAGCCGGGCGCTTTCCAGGCTCAGCGCAGCAGTATCAACCCCACCAGGGTGGCGCCAGCGAACCCCGCGCCGACCAGAAAGGTTGCCTGAAATCCTGCACCATCCCACAGCAATCCGGCTACCACGCTGGCGGCCAGCAGTGCCACACCGGTCAGCAGGTTGAACAGGCCGAAGGCGGTACCACGCAGGTTGGCCTGGGCACTGTCGGCGATCATGGCCGCGAAGACACCTTGGCTGAAGCCCAGGTGCAGGCCCCAGGCTGCAACCCCCAGGGCCAGCCCGCCCCAGCCCGGTAGCAGGGCCAGCAGCAGGTCGGCAGCGATCAGCAAACCCAACCCGGCCATCAGCACGCCTCGGCGCCCCACCCGGTCCGACAGCACCCCGGCAGGGTAGGCCGACAGTGAGTAGGCCAGCGCCATCAAGACCAGCACCGCCGGCGCCCACAGCGGTGCCAGGCCCATGTCCTGGGCACGCAGCAGCAGGAACGCTTCGCTGAAACGGGCGAGGGTGAACAACGTTGCCAGGCCGATCAGTCGCCAATACGCCAACCCGAGGTGCACCATCTCGTGCAGTGCCAGCGGTGTGCGTACCGGCCGTGCGGCAGGCGGCGTTTCAGGTTCGCGAACCAAGGCGATGAGAATGTACACCGCTATAAACGCCGGGATCACCGCTACCCAGAACACGGTTTGAAAATGGCTCGCGGTCAGCCACATCAGCACGATTGCCAACAACGGCCCGAGGAAGGCGCCCACGGTATCGAGCGCCTGGCGCAGGCCGAACGCCGCGCCCCGTAGCTCGGCGGGGGTGACATCGGCCACCAGCGCATCGCGCGGCGCCCCGCGGATGCCTTTGCCGACCCGGTCCACGAAACGTGCTGCGGTCAGCCACTCCAGCCCGGAGGCAATGGGGAACACCGGCTTGGTCAGCGCAGCCAGGCCATAGCCGAGCACCGTCAGCAGCTTGCGCTTGCCCAGCCGGTCGCTGAGGGCGCCGGAAAACACCTTGGTGATCGATGCGGTCGCTTCGGCAATGCCTTCGATAACGCCCACCGCGACTACCGACGTGCCGAGCACGGTAACCATGTACAGCGGCAGCAGCGCATGGATCATCTCCGAGGAGATATCCATGAACATCGACACGAAGCCCAGCGCCCAGACGCTACGAGGGATCTTCGGCAGGCTTCTGGTGGTGTGTGCAGAGCGGCTGTCTTCATTGCTGCGCATCTGGGCTCCCGACAGAGTTGTTACGCTCGAAACTGTAGGAGCCTCCGTGCAGGATGCAAATCGGATGAGTGGGTAGCGGCAATGGCCAGCGTGCTCACCACCCAGGTCGCTGGGTGCTGGCGTGTAGCCTGAGCACCGTGACACGCGCCGGTTGCCGAGGCTACTGCGCGGCCCGCCGCAGGCACGCTCGTTCAGGGGAGCCGTTACAGGCCCTGAAGCACTTCACGAAAAACGTCCGGGCGAGAAGCTGCAATGTGGAGTAGGGACCGAGCGGCACCTGATGGCGCGCGCCTACCTTGCTCCCACTCCTGAAGCGTGCGTACTGAAACGCCCAGCAACTCGGCAAACTTGAGCTGGGAGAGCCCCGTTTTGCTCCGTGCCTCGGCGGCCTTGGTCACCTCTATCTGATGTACTGCACCATAGCGACCAGCTTTCACATTGCGTATGGACTCCAGCAACTCCTCACCGATGTTACGGCTGGCATCGCGCAGCATCAGCTCTTTTTCAGTCAGGGGCATGGTTGAGCTCCTTGGTAATATCCCTACGTCTTTGACGTAGTTATTTTGCTATGTTCGGCTGAGCTCAAGAAGCGTGGGGATGTATCGACGGGTTTCTGGCGAGCGCGTTGGCGCTGACGCTGCCGAGGCCACTGCGCGGCCCACCGCAGGCAAGCCACCTCCTACAAGGGCCGCGCAAGACTTCGTAGGTTGCGAACAGCAACTGCTCTATCCCGGGTTTCAGCAAAGTTCCGTTACAAACATGTAAACTTCGTAAATAAGATTTACTCGCATTTGCATCTCTCTATATTTACCTCCCCTGTTGGCCACCAAACTGTGTTTGTGGGGCCGGTGGGCGAAGGCCCCCGGTTTCCGACAGGGATGTGCCTTTTCGCTCATGAATCGCAGGAGATGTACCCATGCAGTGCAGAACTTCACCCAATAGCCTGGCCCTGGCGTTCGTCGCGCTGGCGTCGCCGGCCATGATGGCCACCGCGGCGCAAGCCGAGGAGCAGCGTGCGGGTGAGGTGCTGGAAGTGCCGGTCGCCGACAATGCGCTGGTGATCCAGGACACCCTGATCACCGCCGAGCGCGAGGCGCGCCAGGCCTTGGGCTCGTCGATCATCACCGCCGAAGACATCAAGCGCCACCCGCCGAGCAATGACCTGTCCGACATCATCCGCCGCGAGCCCGGTGTCAACCTGACCGGCAACAGCGCCAGCGGCGCGCGGGGTAACAACCGCCAGATCGACCTGCGCGGCATGGGCCCGGAGAACACCTTGATCCTCATCGACGGCAAACCGTCCAGCGCCCGCAACGCCGTGCGTTATGGCTGGAACGGCGACCGCGATACCCGAGGTGAAACCAACTGGGTGCCGGCCGAAGCGGTCGAGCGCATCGAGATCCTGCGCGGCCCGGCTGCCGCACGCTACGGTTCCGGCGCCATGGGCGGGGTGGTCAACATCATCACCAAGCGCCCCACCGATGAACTGAAGGGCAGTGTCAGCCTGTATACCCAACTGCCGGAAGACAGCGCCGAAGGCGCCAGCCGCCGCGCCAACTTCAACCTGGGTGGCGGCCTTACCGACAACCTCGGGTTCCGCCTGTATGGCGGCTTGGCCAAGACCGACGCCGACGACCTCGACATCAACGCCAGCCACGCCAACAGCGCACTGGTTGCCGGACGCGAAGGTGTGCGCAACAAAGACATCAATGGCTTGCTGAGCTGGAAGCTCAACGACGAGCACCGCCTTGAAGCCAGCGCAGGCTACAGCCGTCAGGGCAACATCTACGCGGGCGACACCATGAACAGCAACGGCGGCAGCGATGTCGCGTTGATTTCCAGCCTGTATGGCCACGAAACCAACATCATGCAGCGCAGCACGTACGACCTGACCCACTTGGGCGACTTTACCTGGGGCACCAGCAAGACCACCCTGGCGTACGAGTACGTGCGTAACTGGCGCCTCAACGAGGGCCTGGCCGGTGGCCCGGAAGGCGCGATCAACGACAGCGGCGCGGCGATGTCGCGGCTGCGCAACACCCGTTTGAGCAGTGAGGTCAACCTGCCGTTCGCCATGGGCAGCACTGAACATGTGCTGACCTTGGGCGGTGAGTACTTGTACGAGTCGCTCAATGACCAGGGCTCGTTCCGCCCGCAAAGCTTCGACCCGAGCGGTTCGGGCAGTGATGCGATCAGCGGCTTCGATCGCAGCGATACGAAGATGACGGCCAGAAGCTATGCGTTGTTCGTCGAGGACAATATCGTCCTGGGTGATACGACCGTGACGCCCGGCCTGCGCTTTGACCATCACGAGATGTTTGGCGACAACTTCAGCCCAAGCCTGAACCTGTCGCACAAACTGACCGAGGCACTGTCGGTCAAGGGCGGCATTGCTCGTGCCTACAAGGTACCCAACCTGTACCAGTCCAACCCCAATTACCTGCTCTACAGCCGTGGCCAGGGCTGCAGTGTGCAGCAGACCAACTCTGGCGGCTGCTACCTGCAAGGTAATGCCGACCTCAAGCCAGAGATCAGCGTCAACAAGGAAATCGGCCTGCTGTACGACCGTGGCACCTGGCGTACCAGCGCGACCTATTTCCGCAACGACTACAAGAACAAGATCATCGGCGGGACCGATGTGCTCTACGCCATTAACAGCGGTCGCCGCGTGACCCAGTGGGAGAACGCGGGCGAAGCGCGGGTGGAAGGTATCGAAGGCAACTTCTTCATCGAACTGACTCCGACCCTGGACTGGAACACCAACCTGACCTGGATGCTCGACAACGACAACCGCGAAACCGGCGAGCCGCTGTCGGTGATTCCGGAGTACACCGTCAACACCACCCTCGACTGGCGCGCCACCGAGCAGCTGTCGTTCCAGGTAGCGGGCACCTACTTTGGCAAGCAGAAGTCGCCGACCTACAACTACCGCACCCAGCAAGACTACGACAAGACCGCCCAGCAGGACGTCGAGGCGTATGGCCTGGTGGACCTGAGTGCCGGGTACAAGTTCAACGCCAACTACGACGTGCGGGTAGGCGTGAACAACGTGTTCGACAAGCAGATCCTGCGTGGCGGCAACGCCAGCAGCTCGGGGGCCAACACCTATAACCAGCCGGGCAGGGCGGTGTTTGCTGCGCTGAATATCAACTTCTGATCCAAGGGGCCGTTGTGCGGCCCAATCGCCGGCAAGCCAGCTCCCACAGAATCTGCACAGTCATCGAGCCCTGTGCAGTCCCTGTGGGAGCTGGCTTGCCGGCGATTGGGCTGCGCAGCAGCCCTGGCCTCATCACTGGACTCAAGGAGCCCTCCGATGATCAAAGCCCCTGCCTGGCTACAGATTCTCTCCCGCACCAGTGCCGCACTGCTCGGCGGCTATGCCTTCAGCTACGCCGCCACTGCCTGCCTGGCCCGCATCCTGGCGCTGTCTGCCACCGACGCGGTCATCGTCGCGACCCTGCCCGCGTTCATTTTCTACACCGCCACCATCCTCTGGGCCTTTGCCAGCCGTGATGCCTTGCGCGCCTGGGCGCCGCTGGCGCTGGCCGTGCCCCTGGCCCTGGTCGGTTTCTGGCCGCAGATACTGGAGCGCCTGGCATGAAAAACACCTTCACCCAGTCGATGGCGTGGCTGCACACCTGGGCCGGCTTGATCTTCGGCTGGCTGCTGTTCGCCATTTTCGTTACCGGCACGCTGGCAGTGTTCGACAAGGAGCTCAACCACTGGATGCAGCCGGAAATCCCGGCCACTCAGGTGTCCCAGGCCGCCGCCGCGCAGCGTGCCATCGCCTACCTGCAGGCCCATGAGCCGAAGGCCGGCAACTGGGGCATCAGCCTGCCGAGCGAGCGCTCGCCAGGCCTGCGCGTGTCCACCGGCGAGCGGCGCCACGGTGGCGGCGTACAGCTCGACCCGCGCACCGGCGAAGCCATCGAGGTGCGTGACAGCGTCGGCGGCAACTTTTTCTTCCGCTTCCACTTCACCCTCGACCTGCCACGCAACTGGGGCATCTTCGTGGTCGGCGCGCTGGCGCTGGTGATGCTGGCCGCATTGGTGACCGGCATTGTCATCCACAAGAAGATCTTCAAGGAGTTCTTCACCTTCCGGCCGAACAAGGGCCAGCGCTCGTGGCTGGATTTTCACAACGCCAGTGCGGTGCTGCTGCTGCCGTTCCACCTGATGATCACCTATACCGGCCTGGTGATCTTCATGCTCATTTATATCCCTGCCGGGGTGGACGCACTCTTTGCCGGTGACACCCGCGCCTACTTCCAGGCACAGGGTAATGCCCGCCTGGAGCAACCCCGTGGCCTGGCCAGGCAGCCGGCCACCCTGGTCGATGTGGCGCCGTTGCTGGCCCAGGCCGAGGCGCGGCTGGGGCCTATTGGCGGCTTGAACATTCGCAACCCCAACACTGCAGCGGCGCGTATCGAAATCCGCCCCGAACTGGGCAACCGCATCGCCCTCGCCAAGGGGCAGGCCATGGTTTTCGACGGCGTCAGCGGGGTGTTACTCAGCGACGTGCCTGAATGGCGTGCGGCGCCGCTGACCCAACGGGTCATGGTCGGCCTGCACTTCGCCCAGTTCGGCGGCTACCCGATGCGCTGGCTGTACTTCATGTGCGGGTTGGTCAGTTGCCTGATGATCGCCAGCGGGCTGGTGCTGTTCTGCGTCAAGCGTGGGCGTAAATACGCCAGCGCCACCGCCGAAACATCGGCACGGCGTTGGTACCGGGTGGCCGAAGTGTGCAACGTAGGCTTTATCAGCGGCCTGCTGCTGGCATGCGTGGGGCTGCTGTGGGCCAGCCGTTTGCTACCGGTGGATTTGATGCAGCGGGAAAGCTGGGAAGTGCGCGCGTTCTTCGGCGTATGGCTGCTGGCGCTGTTGCATGCCGGCGTCAGGCCGGCGCGGCGCGCCTGGGTCGAACAACTGCTGCTGGCGGCATTGCTGTGCATCGGTCTGGGTGCATTTGGCGGCCTTGAAGACACGATGCGTATGGGCGTAGCGGGCTGTGCGCTGGTGCTGGGGGTGTTGCTCGGTCTGGTGGCCTGGCGGGTGTGGCAAGCACAGCCAGCGCAACAGAAGACCAGGGTGGGCCGGCAACAGGAGGCCAAGGCATGATGATGTGGATCATAGGTGGCGTGGTGTTCGCCTACGCCGGCATGCTTGGGCTGTGCCAAGGGCTGGAGCGGCATTACAAGCAAGTGTGGAGCCGGGCGTGCCCACCCGCGCTGCGTGTCGGCCTGCGCAGTGCAGGTTGGTTGGCGTTGCTGGCCAGCCTGATGATGTGTGCCCAGGCCTGGGGCTGGGCCATGGGGCCGGTGGCCTGGTTCGGCGCGCTGTCGTTGGCGGGGTTGCTGCTGGTGATGCTGCTGCCGTACTGGCCGCGGATGGCGGTCGGGTTGGTGGCCGCGGTGCCGGTGTGGGGCCTGGTGTCACTGATACTTTGACCGGGCCTCATCGCGGTAAAGGCTGCTACGACATAGTTGCAGCCAAAAGCTTCGCAGCGTGTTAAACCATGGGCCCCAGCCTGCTGCGAGAGAGCCCCGGTGAAAGCCGTCCGCCTGACCCTGATCTGCCATGCCCTGACCCAGGCCCAGAAGGTCGGGCGCCTGCACCGTACAGATGACGGCATCTTGCCGTTGACGCAACAACCCGACGCCATGCTGCCCGGCATGCAACTGCTGGCTGCGCCAGAGCGACGAGCCTGCGAGACGGCTACGTGGTTGGCGGGGCAGGTGCAGGTCGAACCAGGCTTGGCCGATTGCGACCTGGGTCACTGGCAGGGGCTGGCGTTGAAGCAATTGCAGGCTGAGCAGCCTGAAGCATTGGCGAAATGGTTGCAGGACCCGGCCAGTGCGCCGCACGGGGGGGAGTCGTTCGCCGCCCTGTGCCAGCGCCTGGCCGCCTGGCTGGCAGCCTTCGACAGGCCGGGCGATTGGCTGGCGGTGACCCACCCCATGGTCATGCGCGCTGTGTTGGTAGAGGTGTTGGGGTGCCCGATGAAGGCCAGCCAGCGTATCGACGTAGTTCCCCTGTCACGCCTGGATCTGAGCTTTACCGGGCAGTGGCGACTGCGCCTGGCATGAGGCTCAGAACGCCAGCTTGTAGCCGATCAACAGCAGCATCGCCGCCAGGCACGGGCGCAGTACGCGGTCGGAGATCCGCCCGGTGAGGTGGCTGCCCAGGTAGATGCCCGGCAGCGAGCCCAGCAGCAGGTAGCCCAGCAGCGACCAGTCCATGTTGCCCATGCCCGCGTGGCCCAGGCCTGCTACCAGGGTAAGGGGCACGGCGTGGGCGATTTCGGTACCGACCAGGCGGCGGGTGACCAGGAACGGGTACAGCAGGAACAACGCCACGGTGCCCAGGGCGCCAGCACCGATGGAGGTGAGTGTGACCATTACCCCCAGCACAACGCCGGTGAGTACGGTGAGGATGTTCAGGCTGCGATCGCTGAGATGGTAGTGGTCACCGGCATGACGGCTGGCAAAGGCCTGCAGGCGCGATTTGAACAGGATGGCCAGCGCGGTCAGGATCAGCACCACCGCCAGGCCTTGCTTGATGATGGCATTGAGCGCCGAGGTGTCGGTGTGCAGGGTGCTGAGGAACCACAGGGTCAGCGCAGCGGCGGGCACGCTGCCCAGGCTGAGCAGGCCGGTGATTTTCCAGTCGATGTTCTTCTGGCGCGCATGCACCCAGACGCCACTGGCCTTGGTGATGGCGGCATAGAGCAGGTCGGTACCGACGGCCGTAGCCGGGTTGATGCCAAACCACAACAGGATCGGGGTCATCAGCGAGCCGCCACCGACGCCGGTCATGCCGACGATGAAACCCACGACCAGGCCAGCAATGGTGAAACCAAAAGAACCTACATCCATACGCTACTCGACTGCCCAACTTTGCCCGTTATCGGATGCAGCCAGCATATAGATTTTTTTATAGCCAAATAGACTTGTTCGTTATTAGGTTATAACCGAGGCAGCTTAACGATCCGTCATCACCACCATCACATGTGCATCGCCGCCGTCCTCGCTCTCGGACAGGTAGATATGCCCCACCTGGCTGTCGAAATACGCCGTTTCCTGTGGCCCGATGCTCACCGCTTCGCCGGTTTCGAACTCGATGCGCACGCGCCCGCTCAGCACCAGGGCGAACTCTTGCCCGGGGTGGCGGATAAAGTCGTCGAACTGGCCGCGTTCACGGGCGATGATGCGGGCATAAGCCGGCGTCATGCGCCGCTCGGGGAAGTCGCCGGCGATCGGGTGGTAGTCGTAGGTGCCGGTCGAGTAGCCCGCCGCCGCCGGTAATGAATCGACCACCACGGTCACGGGCACCGGGGCGTTGACCGTGGCACCGGAGCGGAACAACTGGGCAATATCGACATTCAGCGCCCGCGCAGCGGCGGCGAGCTTTTCATAACTGACCGACACCTGTGCCAGCTCCATCTTCGACAAGGTGGATAGCGGTACGCCACTGGCTTCGGACAATTGCTTGAGGGTCATCTGGCGCGCCTTGCGCACCTGGCGCAGGCGCTGGCCGACTACGGTGCGGTCAAGCAGGGGTAGGGCAGCGGGCATTCAGCGTTCTCGGCATGCGGCGTTGGTCGGGCATCTTACCTTGGACACTTGCGCATTTCTAAATTCTCATATATTAGAATTCTCATAAATGATAATTTGCTTGGCAGGAGCGTGCATGACCCCGATCTACGACACCCTGATCATCGGCGCCGGCATTGCCGGTGCCTCGCTGGGCTATCGCCTGGCTGGCCAGCAGCGGGTGCTGCTGATCGAGCGCGAAGCACAGCCTGGCTACCATTCCACCGGGCGTTCGGCGGCCATGTTCATGGAGGCCTACGGCACTGCGCAGATCCAGGCGCTGACCCGCGCCAGCCGGGCCTTTTATGAAGCCCCGCCAGAGGGCTTCTGCGAGCACCCGCTGCTGGAGCCGCGCGGCTGCCTGTATGTGGCCAGCGTGGAGCAGCGCGAGCTGCTTGAGCAGACCCACGCGCAGAACCTGGCCAATGGCACCGAGGTCAGCCTGCTTGACCGTGATGCCGCGCTGGCACTGGTACCCAGCCTGCGCAGCGAAACCCTGGCGGGCGCAGTGCTGGAGCCGGGCGCGATGGACCTTGATGTGCATGCCTTGCACCAAGGCTTCTTGCGCGGTTTTCGCGCTGCCGGTGGTGAGCTGCGCTGCAACGCCGAGCTGGTCCAGGCCGGGTATCTGGACAACCTGTGGCAGGTGGAATTGGCTGATGGCAGCCGTCTGCAGGCACGTCAGCTGGTCAATGCCGCGGGTGCCTGGGCAGACCGTGTGGCCGAGCAATGCGGTGTGGGGCGCATCGGCCTGCAACCGTGCCGGCGCAGTGCATTTACCTTTCCTGGCCCTGCCGACCAGGACTTCGCCCGTTGGCCGGCGGTGATTGGTGTCGACGAAAGCTTTTACTTCAAACCCGACGCCGGGCAGTTGCTCGGTTCGCCTGCCAACGCCGACCCGGTAGAGCCGCAGGATGCTGCGCCGGAAGAGCTCGATGTGGCGTTGGGCATTTACAACATCGAAAGCATGACCACCTTGACGATCCGCCGCCCCAGTCACACCTGGGCCGGGCTGCGATCGTTCGTTGCGGACGGCGACCTGGTGGTGGGTTTCGATGCACACGCCCCCGCGTTCTTCTGGCTGGCGGCGCAAGGCGGCTATGGCATCCAGTCGGCAGCGGGGGCTTCGCGCCTGGCCGCCGACCTGCTGCTTGGCCAACCCCTGTGCTCCAGCCTTGTCAGCCAGGGCGTGGCGCCCGAGCGCCTGTCCCCGGCCCGTTTCCAGCAACCTTGAAAGGAGCATCCCATGAGCAATGACATCCAGCGTTTCCCCAGCAGCCTGCCGTTCCCGTTTTCCCGTGCAGTGAAGGCCGGTGGTTTTCTGTTTCTCTCTGGCCAGGTGCCGATGAGCGCTAGCGGTGAAGTGGTGCGTGGCGACATCCAGGCCCAGACCCGCGCCGCCTGCGAGCGCATTGCCGAAAGCCTGGCGGCGTGCGGCGCGCGTTTCGACCAGGTGGTAAAGGCCACGGTATGGCTGTCGGACATGAGCCACTTCGCCGGTTTCAACGAGGTGTACAAGGAATTCTTCGGTGCCGCGTTGCCGGTGCGCTCGACAGTGGCCTCGGCGTTGGCGCTGGGGGTGGATGTGGAGATTGAAGTGCAGGCGTTTGTCGGCGATCTGTAACCGAGAACGAATCCATGTGGGAGCGGGCGTGCCCGCGAAGCAGGCTGCGCGGAGGATGGCACGGGCTTCGCCCGTGTTCGCGGGCACGCCCGCTCCCACAGAGATCGCGCCACCTTTTAGATTTTGTGCAAGACATTTGCCCCCACAAAGCTATGCGGTGGCAGTAAGACAACAACAATAAATCCAGAGGTTCACATGCAAGAGCAGCTGAAGATTGCCGGCGCATTTGTCGGCGTGATCGTGGGGGCGGGCTTCGCTTCGGGGCGGGAACTGTTGTTGTTCTTTGTCGATTTCGGTGTGTGGGGGTTGGCGGGGGCACTGGTCAGTGCAGCCCTGTTTACCTTCCTTGGCATGGCCCTGGCCGGGCTGGGCAACCGCCAGCAGGCCACCTCGCACAAGGACGTGATACAGGCCATCTGCGGCCGCCACCTAGGCCTGTTCGTCGACTGGCTGATCACCTTTTTCATGTTCGCCGTCACGGTGGTCATGCTGGCCGGTGGTGGCGCGTTGCTGGAGCAGCAGTTCGGCATTCCGGCACTGACCGGCAGTGTGCTGGTGACGCTGGTGGTGGTGGCGATTGTGTGCCTGGACGTGCGCAAGGTGATCCTGGCCATCGGTGCCATCACACCGCTGTTGATCCTGGTCGCTTCGGCGATTGCACTGTACGCCGTGTTTACCCGTGAACAGAGCTTCGCCGCGCTCGACCAGCTGGCCAGCCAGCAGCAGGCCGGTACCCGGCACTGGCTGTTGGGCGCGTTCCTGTATGTGTCGTACAACATCGTTGCCGGTGCGCCGATCCTGGCCATTCTGGGTGGTTCGGCCAAGGGCGAGAAAACCGCAGTGTGGGGTGGCCTGCTGGGTGGTGCGGCGCTGGGCGGCCTGATGCTGGTGATGAGTGCCGGGCTGTTGTCGCGCCTGGACAGCGTGGCCGACTTGCCCATGCCGATGCTGTCGATTGCCAACGAAGTGTCACCGCTGCTGGGGGTGGTGATGTGCCTGATCATCTTCGGCATGATCGTCAACACGGCAGTGGGTACGTTGTTTTCGTTCCTTTCGCGGCTGCTGCCGGCGGGCACGGCAACGTTCCGCTGGGGTTCGGTGATAACCGGGGTGGTGGCGTTTGGCTGCAGCCTGGTGGGGTTCATCAGCCTGGTGGGGGAGGTGTACCCGTTGTTTGGCTACCTGGGCTTCGTGCTGATGGCGGCGGTGTTGCTGGCCTGGGTGCGGCGGGGCAGGGCCACGAAAGCGGCTGTGGCATAAAAAAGGGGCGCATAGCGCCCCTCTTCGGGCCCATCAGATTCTGAAGCTGCCCACCAGCTGCTTCAAGCGCCCGGCCTGCTGGGCCAGTTGGTCGCAATGACGCAGGGTTTCGTTCAGGTTTTCCACGCCCTGCTGGTTCAGGGCGTTGATCTGGGTGATGTCCAGGTTGAGGCTCTCGACCACGGCGGTCTGCTCTTCGGTCGCGGTCGCCACGGACTGGTTCATGCCATCGATTTCGCCAATGCGCTGGGTCACGCTGGCCAGGCGCTCACCGGCCTGGTTGGCCACCTGCACGGTCTGCTCGCTGGACACCTGGCTGGTGTTCATGGTGTGCACCGCTTCGCGCGAACCTACCTGCAGGCTGGTGATCATGCGGTGGATCTCTTCCGCCGACTCCTGGGTACGGTGTGCCAGGTTGCGCACTTCGTCGGCCACCACGGCAAAGCCACGGCCGGCTTCACCGGCACGGGCCGCCTCGATCGCGGCGTTCAGTGCCAGCAGGTTGGTCTGCTGCGAAATACCCTTGATCACGTCGAGAATCTTGCCGATTTCGTCGGTGCTGGCGTTGAGCGTTTCAATCTGCGCGCAAGACTCGCTGATGCGCTGTGACAAGGCGGTCATGGCGCTGATCGCCTCTTCCACCACTTCACGGCCACCGTGTGCCTGCTCGCTGGCGCCGCTGGCATGCTGCGAAGCATCGGCGGCGTTGCGGGCGATTTCCTGGGTGGCGGCGCCCAGTTCGTTGATGGCAGCCGCCACGCTGTTGGTGCGCATGCTTTGTTCTTCCGAGCCGGTGATCGACGCGTTGGAAGCGCTGACCACCTTTTCCGACAGGTCGTGCACCAGGCGGGTGGCCGAGGACACTTCGCTGATCGAGGCATGGATGCGCTCGACGAAGCGGTTGAACGAGGTGGCCAGTTCGCCGAACTCGTCCTTGTTCTGCACGGTCAGGCGGCGAGTAAGGTCGCCTTCACCCTCGGCGATGTCGCGCATGGCGCGGCCCATGGTGGTCAGCGGGCTCATCAGTACCGGGATCAGCAGACCGAGCAGGCCGGCGATGGCAGCCACGGCAATCAGCATGGCGATGATCGCCGAGGTACGGAACTGGCTGAGTGCGGCGTAAGCCTTGTCCTTGTCGATCGACAGGCCGATGTACCACTGCGCCGACGGCAGGCCAGCTACCGGGGCGAAGGAAATGATGCGGTCCTGGCCGTTGAGGGTGACATCCTGCATGCCGGCGGCAATCCGCAGATTGCTGCCAGGGTAGATGTCCTTGAGGTTCTTCATCACCTGGTCTTTGTCGGGGCTGACAATCACCTGGCCATTGGCGTCTGCCAGGAAGGCGTGGCCGATGCCGCCGAAGTCGACCGAGTTGATGATCTCGACCAGGGTGTCGAGGGTCACGTCACCGCCGACCACACCGATCAGCTCGCCATTGCTTTTGCTCTTCACCGGGGTGGCGATGGTGACCATCAGGCCGCCGACCGCGCCTTGGTAGGGGGCGGTCAGCACGGTCTGCCCGGCGCTGGCGGCGGCGCCATACCAAGGGCGCTGGCGCGGGTCGTAACCGGCAGGCATCTGGGCGTCCGGGCGCTGGGTGAACGCACCGTTGGCCTGGCCCAGGTAAGTGAACAGGAAATTACGCGTGTAGGACGGCTGCTCGATCAGCCCGGCCAGGGTCTCGCCGGCACCTAGCTGGCCGATGTCCTGGGCCAGGTTTTCCAGCACCAGGATGCGCCCGCTCATCCAGTTCTGCACGCTGCTGGCGGTCAGTGCACCGGACTGCTGCACCGACGCTTCGATGTTCTGGCGGATGGTGTTGCGTTGCAGGTAGTCGTTGTAGAGCGTGAACAGGGCAAATGCCAGGACCACGACGCCGCAGGCGCTGAGCAGGATCTTGTGGCGAAATTTCAGGTTCATGTTTCGAGACCTTGAGCCAATGAGGGGAGGGCGCAGCGCGCTCATGACGCACTGCGGGGCCTGTCGACCGGGATATCGGCTAAAGGTGTAAAAGATTGAAGTACTTACAGAAAATTCTTACGGCCGTTTCGACAGACGGTAATCAACGGCTACTCAACTGCTGGATCAACAGCCGTGCGGCTTGCTGCAGCGGTTGTTGCTTGCGCCACAAGATGTGTACCGGCAACTGCAACTCGTTGCGTGTATTGCGAAAACCCAGGCGCACCAGGCGTCCGCTGGCGAGCAGTGGCGCAACCCGCGACAACGGCAGGTCGCCCCAGCCCAGGCCTGCTTCCACCATTTGCAACGCCAGGTCGAAGCTGTCGGTTGACCAGTGCGCTGCGCCGATCAGCGGGCGCGGGTCGGCCATTGGCAGGTCGCGGCTGCGCACCAGAATCTGACGCACCTGGGTCAGGTCTTCGAGGTAATGGATGCGCCCCTCGCGCAAGGCCGGGTGGGCCGGCGACAGGGTGGCCACCAGCGACTCCATGCCGATGTGCTGGAAGCCTCGGCGGGCGTCGACCTGCAGGCCTGCAAAGGCCACGCAAAGGTCGGCGCGGCCACTGTCCAGCAGGTTCAGGGCTTCTTCCTGCGGGGCGCTGAGCAGGGCGATATCCAGCAGCGGGTAGCGTTCGCCAAGGCGTGCGATGGCCGCCAGCAATGGCCGGTGGTCGATGTCTGGTACCACGGCCAGGGTCAGGCTGCTTTCCAACCCCTGGGAAAGCTCCAGTGCGTGTACCTGCAGCAAACCCAATTGTTCGCCAATCAGTCTGGCGTGTGGTTCCAGGGCCAGGGCTTGGGCAGTTGGGCGAACCTCACGCGAACCACGTTCGAACAAGCTGTAGCCCAGTTCCGCTTCAAGGTTGCCGATAGCCATGCTCACGGCTGAAGGCACGCGCTTGAGGGCGCGTGCGGCGGCAGAAAACGAACCGCAGTCGAGCACGGCTAGAAAAAGCTGGATGTTGTCGCTGGAAAAGTTCATGGCAGCCTCCTGTCAGTAGATCTGACAGCTGCTGACTTTTGCTGTCAAGCGTGGTGAAGCATGATCGCGCCCCATCGCTTTTGTCATTGGAGGTAACCCCGAGTGCAGGGATTGAAACGCAAGCTGGTCTACGTGACTTTTTATGAGCTGATCGGGTTGTGCATGTCGACCCTCGGGCTGGCTTATCTGTCGGACACCCAGGCGTCGCATACCGGGCCGCTGGCGGTGATGATCACCACCATCGCCATGCTCTGGAACCTGGTTTACAACACCTTGTTCGAAGGGTGGGAGAGCCGTCAGGCCAAGCGTGGGCGCAGCGTGGCGCGGCGGGTGGCGCATGCCATCGGCTTTCAGCTGACCTTGGTGGTGTACCTGATTCCGCTGATTGCCTGGTGGCTCGACATGACACTGGTGGAGGCGTTGCTGGTGGACATGGCGTTCATCGTGCTGGTGCCTTGCTACACCTTTGCCTACAACTGGGCGTTTGATCGGGTGTTCGGGCTGCCAAGTTCCGCGATGGCCGCTGCCTGACGGTTCTCCTGTACCGGCCTCTGCGCAGGTACAGGCACCCCCTAAGGCGGCAGGCGAATGATCAAAGGTGCTTGCTGCTGCTTCACCTGCTGCTCTACAGGTTGTTCAGCCGGCCGTGGCACACTGGCCAGCAAGCTGTCCTCAACCTGCCCCGACAGGTAGTACACCCCCGCCATGGCCCCGCTCTGGCGGTTTTCCATCAACTCCTGCCATTCCTGGTTCAGTGCCACGTTGAGGATCACCCGCAACTGTTCGACCATCTGCGGGTGATCGCGGTCATGGGTCATCATGCCGTAGCCGGCCGCCGCAATCGAAATCATCGCCCCCGCCACCTTGCCCACCGCCGACGCCACGGCACTGGCGATGCCGCGCGGGGCCAGGGTAGCGCCGAGCTTTTCGCTGGCCTGGGTGGCCACCGAGTTCAACCCGACATCGGTTCGCCCGGGGCCTTTGCTGGCCTGCTCATGCAAGTGCTGGCGCATGGCTTGCCAGGCCGGTTGCTGGTCCAGCGACTTGGCCCGAAGCAGCTGGTACAGGCTGGCATTACGCGCATCCGGCGGCCCTAGGTGGATAGCGGGGATGCGGTTGAGGCGCTGGCTGACCTGCTCGGGCGGCGCGTTGTAGCGGCTGATGATGGCGGGTAGCTGCTGGCCGAGCAGCTGCAGGTACAGCTCGCAGGCGCGGTCGCGGATGCCCTCGGGGTTGATCTGCTCGGCCACCGGCTCGATCACCCGCTCGTGGTATTGCTCCTGCAGGTACAGGGCCAGGCGCTTTTCCGCAGGTTCACGGCCTTCACCGCTGTCGAGCTTGTACCAGGCCACTTTGAGGGTGAGCCACTGCTGGGTCCAGTAACCGGTGAACCAAGGGATGAAGTCGCTTTCGGTGCGCTGTTGTACCTGCTCCTTCCATACCCGCATGGAGCGCCGGGCATAGTCGTTGGCCGAGCCGGCGGCGCCGACCGAAGCGTCGATCAGCTCCTGGTCGATGCGTTGCCAGGCGGCGGGCGTGAGCGCTGCGGGCGGTGGCGGGGCAGGCGGGCGCTTGCTCGCGCAGGCACCGAGGGCCAGCACGAAGCACAGCAACAGAAGGATTCGACAACTCACGCGACCGCCTCCCTGATAGAGGCTGGGGTGGTTCTCGCAGTATAGGGTGGGGTTGTTGGGGCTGCTGCGCAGCCCATCGCCGGCAAGCCAGCTCCCACTGGAATCGCGGCAACCTTGAGAGCGACGCAGTACCTGTGGGAGCTGGCTTGTCGTGGCGACGAACCGCGTCGATGGGGCGCGCAGCGGCCCTGTTTGTTACAGGTCGAGCTTTTCTTCCAGGCGGTCCAAGTGCTTGTGCATCAAATCCAGCGCGGCCTCGGCATCGCCTTGTTCCACGGCATCGATGATGGCCGCATGCTCTTCCCATGCACAGTGGTCGCAGCACGGTGATTCGTAGCGGGCGATGATCAGCGAGGTCATCGGCACCAGCCCATTGAGGAACCGTGCCAGCGGCGCATTGGCCGCCACCTGCGCCAGTTTCAGGTGAAACTCACCGCCCAGGCGGATCGCCGCGCACCGTTCGCCATTTTCATGATGCTGGCGTTCGCGTTCTACCAGTTGCCGCAGCTGGCGCACCTGCGCCGGACGGGCGCGCTGGGTGGCCAGGGTAATCAGCGTGGTTTCGGCCAGGCGCCGGGCACTGAGCACCTGACGTGCCTGATCCGGGTCGGGCGCGGCCAGGTGCGCGGTGTGGCTGGGGCGCTGCACCACCACCTGCTGGTCGGACAGGCGCCCAAGCACACGACGAATCACGGTGCGACTGACACCAAAGGCATGGCCCAGCGCCTGCTCAGGCAGCAGCGCGCCCGGAGGCAGGCGCTGTTCGAGAATGGCGTCGAACAGCCGGGGGTAGATCTGCTCGGCCGACAGGCGGGTTTCGCCGGCCGCAAGCAGGGCGGGCAGGTGAGGGGCGGCGTTCATGGTCGCTCTCCTGGGGTCATGGATGCGGGTGTTCGTCCGGGATGTTCAGCGAAATGCCCATGCGCTGGCCTTCGGCGAGGATGTGCTGGCGCATCTGGGCACTGGCCTGGGCGCTGTTGCGTTCACGTATGGCACGTACCACTGCTTCGTTCTCCTTCAGCCGAGCCGCCAGGTGCTCGGGCGAGTTGCGCAGCATGTCGGCGCTCTGTTTCAGGGCATTGCCGGTCTGCTGCACCACGCTCTGGAAGATCGGGTTGGTGGTGAGCGCGAACAGCGCTTCATGGAAGGCGATGTAGGCCTTCACGCCGGCTTCGCTGTCATCGGCCTCCAGCGCTTCGCGCATGTCCATCAGGGTCAGGCGTAACTGGCCGATGTCCTGGCTGTTGGCCGATTGCGCCACCAGGCCAACGATGAAGGGCTCAAGGGTGTAGCGCAGTTCCAGTACGTCGGCCAGGCTGGCCGCAGCGCTGGTGTCGATGCCGGGTTCCTGGAGGGTGGCATCGGCGTCCAGTACCAGTACGCCCTTGCCTGGCAACGAGCGGACCAGGCCCAGGGTCTCCAGCACGGTCACCGCTTCGCGCAGGCTAGGGCGGCTGATGCCCAGTTGTTCGGCCAGCTCGCGCTGGCCCGGCAACATGTCGCCGGTGCGCCATTGGCCCCGGGCCAAGGCCTGGCGCAGTTTTTCCACCACTGAGTTGACGACGGTCGATGAGCTGATCACGGTTCGCTCCTGCAAGGGCCGGCGTGATCGCCGGCCGCTCTGGTTCAGAATTCCTGTTGATGGTGCGTGTTGGGCTGTTTGCGCGGCGTGGGGGCAAAGCCGGGCTTGCCGTCGAGCACGTTCTGCGCGCGCTCCAGGTCAATGTCCTTTTCCCAGCGGGCGATGGCCACGGTGGCCACGCAGTTGCCAATCAGGTTGGTCAATGCCCGGCCGATGCCCATGAACCAGTCCACTGCCAGCACCAGCACCAGGCCAACCACCGGAATCGCGGGCACGGCGGTCAAGGTGGCGGCCAGGATGACCAGCGCCGAGCCTGGGATGCCGTGAGCGCCCTTGGAAGTCACCAGCGATACCAGCAGGATGGTCAGCAGGTCGGTCATTTCCAGCGGCGTGCCGGTGGCGTTGGCGATGAACACGATGGCCAGGGTCAGGTAGATGGAGAAGCCGTCGAGGTTGAACGAGTAGCCCGTCGGGATCACCAGGCCGACGGTGGAGCTGCCAATGCCCAGGTGCTCCAGCTTGCGCATGATCTGCGGCAGCACGGCGTCGGAAGAGGCGGTGCCCAGCACGATGGTCAGCTCTTCACGCAGGTACTTGATGAGCGGCAACAGCTTCAGGCCCGACAGGCGCATGACCGTCCCCAGCACGATCAGCACGAAGCCGGCACAGGTCAGGTAGAACAGTGCGACCAGCCCGCCCAGGTGCTGCAGCGATTCCAGGCCGTATTTGCTGGTGGTGAAGGCGATGGCGCCGAACACGCCGATCGGCGCCAGGCGCACGATCATGCCCATGATGCGGAAGATCACATGGCTCAGCTCGTTGATCAGCCGCGAAATGCCGGCGGCCGAGTCACCCACCAGGTTCAGCGCACTGCCGAACAGTACCGAGAACAACAGCACCTGAAGAATGTTGTTGTCAGCGAAGGCACCGATCACCGAGGTGGGGATCAGGTCCATGAAGAACGCCGTGGCGCCGTGAATGTGCTGGCCGCGCTCGGCCAGGCCGTTGGCATCGGCGGTGGACAGCTGGTCCAGGTGAATGTTGGCACCGCTACCAATGCCACTGCTGAAGGCGAACACCAGGCCGATCACCAGCGCCAGGGTGGTCAGCACTTCGAAGTAGATCACCGACTTCAGGCCGATGCGCCCGACCTTTTTCAGGTCGCCCGCGCCCGAGATACCGCTGACCACCACGCAGAATACGATCAGGCCGATGAGCATCTTGATCAGCTTGATGAAGCCGTCGCCAAGGG
The DNA here is from genome assembly GCF_002992185.1 of Pseudomonas sp. LLC-1. Lineage (NCBI taxonomy): Bacteria > Pseudomonadati > Pseudomonadota > Gammaproteobacteria > Pseudomonadales > Pseudomonadaceae > Pseudomonas > Pseudomonas sp. LLC-1. The sequence goes on from NZ_LUVY01000019.1 coordinate 21,144, forward strand.
GTTTGAGTTGCAGGGAAAGGTCGGGAAAGCTGAGACCGCAGGCGATGCCGAGGGCAAGGCCGAGCACGACTTGCAGGAAGATCGAACGCGAGCACCATTTGAGCATGGGATTGATCTCTGATCGGTGTCCTTGCTTCGGTAGCCGCACGGGGCGAAAGAGCGCAGGACTTAATTATTGTGGTCTTACCGGTTTGTTCAGCGCGAGGCCATAAAAGCGCGAAAAATCCGACTTTGCAAGGGTTTTCGGCCTTACCGGTCTGACCAGTTATGGGGCAATCTGGCCTGCCAGGCTCTACTTCGGTGCATGCCGTGAAGTGGGGAGTCGCGAATCAGTTCAGGGCTTGGCCAGTGCCTGCTCCACTGCTGCAATCAGCTTGCCAAGATCCTTGGGCGGGGCGTTGTGAATGACGCCGAACAGGTAGGCGCGCTGCTCCTCTTCGTCGTCCGGCTCGGCGAAGAAGTCCTTGGGTTTGACGCCCAGCACCTGAGCAAACTCCATGAGTGCATCGATGCTGGGGGTATAGGTACTGGTTTCGAAGCGGCTGATGGTCTTGGGATCGAAGCCGGTCCGTTCGGCCAGTTGTGCCTGGGTCAGGCCCGCCAGCTTGCGGTAGCGGCGCAGGGCGGTACCCAAAGCTGATCTCGTCATCACTTAATTCCCATTTAGAATCAAGAACTTAACGATATCTATCAACATGGCGCAACGCCATGATTGATCACCTTTGTTTTATTTATGTGATGAATTTCGTAGAATTCACGGCTTGACCGGTCAGTCATCGTCAACTTCCCTGTGTGGTTCGGCCTCGTGCCCCAACGGCGGGAAGCGCATGTGCCATTTGGAGCGGATCGCTACGGATCGGTTCCGGTGGCTGTCGATGAGCTGAGTACCGGCACGTCAGTGAATGGAGTCTCATCGTGCGCCTCAACTTGCCGGTTACCCCGGTCGAGCAACGTTTTCCCCCTGATCAGCGGCTGATTTCTGCTACCGATACCGCCAGCCTGATCACCTACTGCAACCCCGAATTCGCCGCCATCAGCGGCTACAGCGAGGCGGAGCTGATCGGCAGCCCGCACAACCTGGTGCGCCACCCGGACATGCCGCCGGCGGTGTACGCGTTGATGTGGCGCTACCTGAAAGCTGGCAAGAGCTGGATGGGCATCGTCAAGAACCGCTGCCGTAACGGCGACTACTACTGGGTCAACGCTTACGTCACGCCGATCCTCGAAGGCGGGCGTGTGGTCGGCTACGAGTCGGTGCGGGTGTGCCCCACGCGTGAGCAGGTGGCCCGTGCCGAAGCCCTGTATGCGCGGCTGCGTAATGGCCAGGCGGCATTGTCGGTGCCGCGTCGGCTGAACTTGCTGGCCCAGGCGCTGGCCTTGCCACTGGCGGGTGGGCTGCTGGCACTGGGCGCCAACCAGCTTTGGCCTGGCCTGGTGGGGCAGGGGCTGACCCTGGGGCTGTTCCTGGCCTACGGCCTGTGGGCACGCGATGCCCTTGGCCGGCAGTTGCAGCAGGTTGTGCAAGGTGCTGACGGTGCCTTCGCCGACCCGGTTGCAGCCTTGACCTACAGCGACTTGCCGGGTGCCGCCGGGCAACTGCAACTGATGCTGATCAGCGAAGAGGCACGCCTGAAAACCGCATTGACGCGGTTAAGCGACCTGGCCGGGCAAATGGCCGTGGCCGCCCACGATGCCGGGCAGTTGTCGCGCGGCACCGAGGCCGCGCTGCTGGAGCAACGCGCCGAAACCGACCTGAGCGCCACGGCAATGAACCAGATGGCCGCCTCCATCGGTGAAGTGGCCAACCATGTCCAGTTGACCGCCGCCGAGGCACACACCGCGCACCTGCTGGCCGAGCAGGGCAGCCAGGTGGCAGATGCCAGCGGTGCAGCCATTCGTACCTTGGCCAGCACCGTGACGCAGATCAACCAGGCGGTCAGCCAGCTGGCCGGTCAGACCGGTGCCATCGCGGAGGCTGCCGGAATGATCCGCGGCATTGCCGAGCAAACCAACCTGCTCGCCCTCAACGCAGCCATCGAGGCAGCGCGTGCGGGCGAGCAAGGGCGCGGCTTTGCCGTGGTCGCCGATGAGGTGCGGGCGCTGGCCGACAAGACCCGCCAGTCGACCCTGCACATCCAGGCCATCATCGATGCGCTGCGCAGTGGTGCCGAAGAAGCCGTGGCGATCGCCAGCCAGGGCATCGAAGGTGCCGAGCTGGGTGTTGCCCAGGTGCAGGAAGCGCGACGGGCGCTGCATGGCATTCGCGATGCGGTGCAGCGCATCAGTGACATGAGCCAGCAGATGGCGACCGCTTCGCAGCAGCAGTCGGCAGTGGCCGAAGACGTTTCGCGGCAGATCAACGGCGTAGCCGGTATTGCCCAGCACAGCGCCCACAGCGCCAACGCCGCCGCCTCGCGCGGCGCCGAACTGGAACAGGTGTGCGCCGGATTGCGCGCCCTGGTGGAGCGCTTCAACCGCTAAGGCAGGATGCTTTATGGATGATATCTATCGCGCGGCCGTGGACGCGGCCGCGATCTTTTCGGAAACCGACCTGCGTGGGAACATCACCTACGTCAACCAGCAGTTCTGCAGCATCTCGGGCTATAGCCGCGAGGAGCTGCTGGGTGCCAACCACCGCATCCTCAACTCCGGCCTGCACGAGCCGGCGTTCTTCGTTGGCATGTGGCGGGCCCTGGCCGCCGGGCGGGTGTGGAAGGGCGAGATCTGCAACCGGTCCAAGGACGGTTCGCTGTACTGGGTCGACAGCACCATGGTGCCCTTGGTCGACCCGCTGACCGGCCTGGTGCGCAAGTATGTATCGATCCGCTTCGACGTCACCGAGAAGCGCCAACTGTTGCACACCTTGCAATGGCGGGTGGGGCACGATGTGCTCACTGGCCTGCCCAATCGCGCCTACCTGTCCGACCTGTTGAACCAGGCCCTGGCCTACTCGCGGCGTGAAGACATCCCGCTGGCGGTGTGCATGCTCGACCTGGATGGCTTCAAGGCGGTCAACGACGGTTACGGGCACGCGGTGGGCGACCTGCTGCTGGTGGAAGTGGCCCAGCGCCTGAAGCGCATCCTGCGCGGGGGTGATGCCGTGGCCCGGTTGTCGGGCGACGAGTTCGTGCTGATCCTGCGCGACGTCGATGATGAGCGAAAGCTGCATGCGGCCCTGCGGCGGGTATTGCGGGCACTGGCGGCGCCCTGTGTGGTCCGGGGGCACACGCTGTCGCTCAGCGCCAGTATCGGCGTGACCCTGTACCCGCAGGATGACGAAGATGCCGATACCCTGGTGCGCCATGCCGACCAGGCCATGTATGTGGCCAAGCAGCGCGGGCGCAACCGGTATCACGTGTTCGACGTGTCGCAGGAGCAGGAGCTCAAGGCCACTCACCAGACGGTGGCGCGGGTGCGACGGGCCCTTAACAACCGAGAGCTTTGCCTTTACTACCAGCCCAAGGTCAACCTGCGTAGCGGCCAGGTGCTGGGCTTCGAGGGCTTGCTGCGCTGGCAGCGGCCAGGCCGTGGCGTGGTGCCGCCCGGCGATTTCCTGCCTTGGGTAGAGCAGACCGACCTGATCGTTGAAATCGGCGAGTGGGTGCTCGATCAGGCCTTGACCCAGTTGCAGGCCTGGCAGCAGCAGGGGCAGCCCTGGTCGCTGAGTGTGAACATCGCCGCGCGGCATTTGCAGCGCAGTGACTTTGCCGAGCGCCTGCAGCAGCTGCTGGCAGCGTACCCGGCGGTGGACCCGGCCAGGCTGGACCTGGAAATCGTCGAATCCGTGGCCATCGACAACCTGCAGCATGTCAGCCGTTGCCTGGACGCCTGCCGCGCACTGGGCGTGCGCTTCTCGCTGGACGATTTCGGCACCGGTTATTCGTCGTTGAGTTACCTGAAACGCTTGCCGACCCAGACGATCAAGATCGATCAGTCGTTCGTGCGTGACATCCTCCATGATCAGGACGACCTGGCGCTGACAGCGGCGGTGATCGGTCTGGCCCGGGCCTTTGGCCGGGAGGTGATCGCCGAGGGGCTGGAGAGCGTCGAGCACGGCCGGGTGCTGATGGGGCTGGGCTGCGAGCTGGCGCAGGGGTACTGCATTGCCCGGCCGATGCCGGCCAGTGAAGTGCAAGCCTGGGCAGAGGCTTACCGGCAACCGGTGCAGTGGCGTAATCCTTGAGCGGCCGTGCAGGTCAATAGATTCATCGCTCACGCAGCCGCTTGTAGAGGGTGGTCCGGCTGATCCCCAGGCCGCGTGCCACTGCTGACAGGTTGCCATTGGCTTGTTCAACCAGCGTCTGCAGGTCTACCGCATCGGTCGCCACCAGCACAGGCACCTGCAACTCGGCCAGAAACCCTGCAGGCAGGTGCTCGACGCCGACTGGCCCGTTGCCCGCCAAGGCTATTGCCACCTGCAGCACACTGACCAGTTCGCGCACATTGCCAGGCCAGGGATGCTGATCGAGCAACTCGATAATGGCCGGGGGCAGCCGCGCCGGTTGCCCAGGCTCGCGGTAGCGGGCATGCACCTGGTCGATCAACTGCCGCCGGTCCGCACGCTCGCGCAGCGGCGGCAGCACCACCGTCAGCCCGGCAATGCGGTAGTACAAATCCTGACGAAAGCGCCCGGCACGCACCTCTTCGGCCAGGTCGCGGTTGCTCGCCGACACCACGCGGATATCCACCGCCACCGGTTCGCCGCTGCCCAGCGGCTGAATGCTGCGCGATTGCAACACGCGCAGCAGGCGGGCCTGGGTAGGCAGCGGCATGTCGCCGATCTCGTCGAGAAACAGGATGCCGCGGTCGGCCTTGCGGATCAGCCCCGGGTTGCCTTTGTGGTGGGCGCCGGTGAACGCGCCTTTGTCGTAGCCGAACAGCTCCGACTCCACCAGTTCGGCCGGGATCGCCGCGCAGTTGACGGCGACCAAGGGCTTGTCGGCGCGGCTGCTGGCACGGTGCAGGGTTTCCACGAACACTTCCTTGCCCACACCGGTTTCACCCTGCACCAACACTGGAATGTCCTTTTCCAGCAGCAGGCCGGCCTGCACTCGCGCTTTTTCCAGGCGTGGCTCGCCATTGCCAGGTTCAGGGCGGCGGGGCGTTTCGCGTGGTGGATGCCACTGACAATGAAAGCGGTTGCGCCCGGTGGCCTGGAGGGCGAAGGGCTGTTGCCGGGGATGGCTGAGCAACTGCTGCAGGGGCAACTGGAACAGCTGCTCGATGTTCTGCTGCAGCGGGTTACCGCCGAGCAGGCTGTCGGCCCGGTGGTTGGCGGCCAGCACCTGCCCATGCTCATCGAACACCAGCAGGCCGGCCCAGGGGCTGTCGAGGTTGTCGGAGGCGCTGTTGAAGATCAGTTGTGCATGCTGGTCGGCATGCGCGGCGAGGATCAGGCGGTTTTCCAGGCTCTGGCCCATCATGCGTACCAGGCCCAGTGTCTGGCTGGTCGGCAGATAGCCGTCGCTGGCCACGTCGAACACCCCGACCAGTTGCCGTGCAGCGTCGAACAGGGGGGCGGCGGCGCTGGACATGTAGCGGTTCTGGCGCAGGAAGTGCTCGTCCTGGCCGACGTGAATGGCCTGGGCACAAATCAGCGCGGTGCCCAAGGCATTGGTGCCAACGCCGCGCTCGTGCCAGTGGGCGCCGGCGCTGAAACCATGCTGCTGGCGCGGCTCGATGAAACGCCGCGAACCCCAGCTGTCGAGCAGGCAGCCGCTGGCATCGGCCAGCATCACCAGGTAGCTGGCGTTGCCCAGCAGGTGTGCATATTGCGGTAGCACTTCCTCGCGGGTCAGGCGCAGCAGGGCCTGGCGTTTTTCCAGCAGTTCGCTGAGTTCGGCGCGGGTCAGGCAGTCGAAGTCCGGTGCGTGCTGCGGTTGCAAACCGTGATCGCGGCAGCGGGCCCAGGATGCCTGGATGAGCTGGGCGTGGGTCGAAGCGGATGCGGCCATGGGCCTGTCCTGTGTGGTTGTTGTTATGGGCGGACCGCTGTTCAGTGTTGTTCACGGGTGTTCATTGTCAAACCGGCAGGTGTTCAGTTGTTCAGTGATTGTGTTCACTTGTGAACCCCCGATTTGCGTGGCATGCCGCCCAGGCCCCAAGCCAGAGCATCGGGGAGCAACTGGCACGGAACTGGCTGTGCCCGGCAGACAACAACGACAAGAAGGCCATGCCATGTCCCTGGTGCTGGAGCAGATCAGCCGCAGCGTCGACAACCAGCCGTGGATCGTCGATGCCTCGCTGCGTTTCGAGCCTGGTTCGTTCAACGTGCTGCTGGGCCGCACCCTGGCCGGCAAGACCAGCCTGATGCGCCTGATGGCCGGGCTCGATCGCCCGGACCGGGGCCGGGTGCTGATGGATGGCCAGGACGTGACGGGTGTGCCGGTGCGCCAGCGCAACGTGTCGATGGTGTACCAGCAGTTCATCAATTACCCGACCTTGAGCGTGTACGAAAACATCGCCTCGCCGCTGCGTCAAGCGCGCATGGCCGAGGCGGACATCCGCAGGCGTGTGCAGGAAACCGCCGAGATGTTGCGCATCGAAACCTACCTGCAGCGCCTGCCGCTGGAGCTGTCCGGCGGCCAGCAGCAACGCACGGCGATGGCCCGGGCGTTGGTCAAGGATGCCTCGCTGATCCTGTTTGACGAGCCGTTGGTCAACCTCGATTACAAGTTGCGCGAAGGCCTGCGCCAGGAGCTTCGCGAGCTGTTCGCGGCGCGCCACTGCATTGCCGTGTACGCCACCACCGAGCCCAACGAGGCGCTGGCGCTGGGTGGCACCACCACCCTTGTGCATGAGGGCCGCATCGTGCAAAGCGGCCCCACCGCCGAGGTGTATCAGCGCCCGGGCAGTGTGCTGGCGGCCGAGCTGTTTTCCGAGCCGCCGATCAACCTGGTGCCTGGCCGTATCAGTGGCAACGAGGTGAGCCTGGCCCAGGCCGTGCATTTTGCCCGCAATGCCGACTTGCAGGCGCTTGCCGAAGGCGACTACCGCTTTGGCGTGCGCCCCAGCCATATCACCCTGGTACCGGCCCACGACGATGACCTGGAACTGGCGGTGCTGGTGGAGCTGGCCGAGATCAGCGGTTCCGAAACCTTCCTGCATGTGCGCAACGAGCATTGGCGCATGATCCTGCACCTGCCCGGGGTGCACGAATACCAGGTGGACACGCCGATCCGCGTGTTCATCCCCACCCACAAGCTGTTCGTCTTCGACAGCGCCGGGGCGTTGGTGCAGGCCCCGGGGCTGCGCCAGGCAAGGAGAGGGTGATGGCCGAAATCCGCCTGCGCCAACTGGCGCACAGTTACAGTCGCCAGCCCGCCAGCGAGGCGGACTATGCCCTGCACGCGCTGGAGCATGTATGGGAGCAGGGCGGCGCCTACGCGTTGCTCGGGCCGTCGGGCTGCGGCAAGTCGACCTTGCTCAATATCATTTCCGGGCTGCTGACGCCGTCCCATGGCGAGGTGCTGTTCGACGGCAAACCGGTCAACCAGCTGTCACCGCAAGCGCGCAACATTGCCCAGGTGTTCCAGTTCCCGGTGGTGTACGACACCATGACGGTGTTCGACAATCTGGCCTTCCCCTTGCGCAACCAGGGGCTGGATGAGGCCCGGGTGCGTGCCCGGGTGGAAGAAATTGCCGAGGTGCTCGACCTGTCTGCCGTGTTGCGCAAGAAGGCGCGCAACCTCAGCGCCGACGAAAAGCAGAAAGTCTCCATGGGCCGCGGCCTGGTGCGCGATGACGTGTCGGCGATCCTGTTCGACGAGCCGCTGACGGTAATCGACCCGCACCTGAAGTGGAAGCTGCGGCGCAAGCTGAAGCAGATTCACGAGCAGTTCAACATCACCATGATCTACGTCACCCACGACCAGCTGGAGGCATCGACCTTCGCTGACAAGATCGCAGTGATGCACGGTGGGCGCATCGTTCAGTTCGGCACCCCGCGTGAGCTGTTCGAGCGGCCCCGGCATACCTTTGTCGGCTACTTCATCGGCAGCCCGGGCATGAACCTGATCGAGGTGCGCGCCGAAGCCGACGGGGTGGCGTTTGGTGATGTCCACCTGGCTTTGCCCGATGGCCTGCGCGAACGGCTGGCGGCAACGGCAGGCGGGCGCTTGCAAGTGGGCATCCGGCCAGAATTCCTACAGCTGTGGGACAGCCCGTTCGATGACGCCATCCCCGCACGCGTGCTGGATATCGAAGACCTGGGCACCTACCGCATCGTCACCGTCGAAGCTGGCGGTGTCGCGCTGAAGGCGCGCCTGGGCGAGGACCGCCCGCTGCCTGTGGATCAGGCCTGGGTCAGCTTGCCGGCGCAGTGGCTGATGCTGTACGTCGACGATGTGCTGCTGGAGGCCGGGCCATGAACAAAGTGCCGAACAACAAGGCCTGGTGGCTGGTGCTGCCGGTGTTCCTGCTGGTGGCGTTCAGCGCGGTGGTGCCGATGATGACCGTGGTCAACTACTCGGTGCAGGATATTTTCGACCAGTCCAACCGCTACTTCGTCGGTGCCGACTGGTACCGCCAGGTGCTGCGCGACCCGGCGTTGCATGATGCGCTGCTGCGCCAGTTCATCTATTCCGCCTGCGTGCTGCTGATCGAGATCCCGCTGGGCATCGGCATTGCCCTGACCATGCCGACCAAGGGGCGCATGGCGTCGGTGTGCCTGATCGTCATGGCCATCCCGCTGCTGATCCCGTGGAACGTGGTGGGCACCATCTGGCAGATCTTCGGCCGTGCCGACATCGGCCTGCTTGGCGCTACCCTGGCCAAGCTCGGGGTCAGCTACAACTACGCCGGCGACCCGTTCGACGCCTGGCTTACGGTGCTGGTGATGGACGTATGGCACTGGACCTCGCTGGTGGCGCTGCTGTGCTATTCGGGCCTGCGCGCCATCCCCGACGTGTACTACCAGGCTGCGCGCATCGACCGCGCCTCGGGCTGGGCGGTGTTCCGCCATATCCAGCTGCCCAAGCTGAAGAACGTGCTGCTCATCGCGGTAATGCTGCGCTTCATGGACAGCTTCATGATCTACACAGAGCCGTTCGTGCTGACCGGTGGCGGGCCGGGTAACGCCACCACTTTCCTCAGCCAGACCCTCACGCGCATGGCCGTGGGGCAGTTCGACCTGGGCCCGGCGGCAGCGTTCTCGCTGGTGTACTTCCTGATCATCCTGCTGGTGTCGTGGCTGTTCTACACAGCCATGACCCATGCCGACAAGGACTAGCCCATGAGTGCGCGCAAAACGCTGGCCCTGCTGCTGTATTTCTTCTTCCTGCTGGTGCCGATCTACTGGTTGCTGAACATGTCGTTCAAGAGCAACACCGAGATCCTGGGCGGCCTGACCCTGTGGCCGCAGGCATTCACCCTCGACAACTACCGGGTGATTTTCACCGATGCCAGCTGGTACAGCGGTTACATCAACTCGCTGTACTACGTGTGCCTGAACACGCTGATTTCGTTGTTGGTGGCGCTGCCGGCGGCCTATGCCTTCTCGCGTTATCGCTTCCTTGGCGACCGGCACCTGTTCTTCTGGCTGCTGACCAACCGCATGGCGCCCCCGGCGGTGTTCCTGCTGCCGTTCTTCCAGTTGTACTCGTCGATCGGCCTGTTCGACACCCATATTGCTGTTGCCCTGGCCCATTGCCTGTTCAACGTGCCGTTGGCGGTGTGGATCCTGGAGGGCTTCATGTCGGGCGTGCCAAAGGAAATCGACGAAACGGCCTACATCGACGGCTACAGCTTCCCGCGCTTCTTCATGAAAATCTTCATTCCGCTGATTGGCTCCGGCATCGGCGTGACGGCGTTTTTCTGCTTCATGTTTTCCTGGGTCGAGCTGCTGCTGGCGCGCACCCTGACTTCGGTGAATGCCAAGCCGATTGCTGCCGTGATGACCCGCACCGTGTCGGCATCAGGCATCGATTGGGGTGTGCTGGCGGCGGCGGGGGTACTGACCATTTTGCCGGGCATGCTGGTGATCTGGTTCGTGCGCAACCATGTGGCCAAGGGCTTTGCCCTGGGCCGGGTGTGAGGAGGGCAACGCATGGAGTGGATGGCCTGGACCTTGCCGACGGCGCTGTTCTTTGCCGCCGTTGGCGTGCTGCTGCTGGGCATGACCCTGCTTGAGCTGCGCCGTCCTTGCGTGGAGCGGCGGGGCTTCTTGCCGCTGGTCACCAGCCGGGGTGACCGCTTGTTCATCGGCCTGCTGGCCAGCGCCTACCTGCATTTGCTGGTGGTTGGCGTCAGCGAGTGGCCGTTGTGGGTGGCCTCGCTGCTGTCGCTGGCGTGGCTGGTGGTGGTGCTGCGCTGGGGCTGAGCGAGCGGCCCTGTGGAATAACCGAAACGGGAGATCACAATGTTCGATAACAAGCACAAGACGCGACATTTGACCCTGGCCGCGTTGCTGGTGCTGACCAGCGTGCATGGCACAGCCTGGGCCGACCAATACGAGGACGCAGCGAAGAAATGGCTTGGCAGCGAGTTCAAGCCTTCGACGCTAACCCCGGAACAGCAGATGGCCGAGATGAAGTGGTTCATCAAGGCTGCAGAGCCGTTCCGTGGCATGAAGATCAACGTGGTGTCGGAAACCATCACCACCCATGAATACGAGTCCAAGGTGCTGGCCAAGGCCTTCAGCGAAATCACCGGCATCCAGCTGACCCACGACCTGCTCCAGGAAGGCGACGTGGTGGAGAAACTGCAGACACAGATGCAGTCGGACAAGAACATCTACGACGGCTGGGTCAACGACTCCGACCTGATCGGTACGCACTTTCGCTACGGCAAGGTGGAATCGATCACCGACCTGATGGCCAACGAAGGCAAGGACTACACCTCGCCGACCCTGGACCTGAAGGACTTCATCGGCATTTCCTTCACCACCGCGCCAGACGGCAAGGTCTACCAGCTGCCTGACCAGCAGTTCGCCAACCTGTACTGGTTCCGCGCCGACTGGTTCGAGCGCCCTGACCTGAAAGCCAAATTCAAGGAAAAGTACGGCTACGAGCTGGGTGTGCCAGTTAACTGGTCGGCCTATGAAGACATTGCCAGGTTCTTTACCGAAGACGTCAAGGAAATCGACGGCAAGCGCGTCTATGGCCATATGGACTACGGCAAGAAAGACCCGTCGCTGGGCTGGCGCTTCACGGATGCCTGGTTCTCCATGGCCGGCGGTGGCGACAAAGGGCTGCCCAACGGCCTGCCGGTGGATGAATGGGGCATTCGCGTGGAGGACTGCCACCCGGTGGGCTCCAGTGTCACCCGTGGCGGCGACACCAACGGCCCGGCCGCTGTATACGCCACCCAGAAGTACGTGGACTGGATGCGTGCCTACGCGCCCAAGGAAGCGCAGGGCATGACCTTCTCCGAGGCGGGGCCGGTGCCGGCGCAGGGTAACATCGCCCAGCAGATCTTCTGGTACACCGCGTTTACCGCCGACATGACCAAGCCCGGATTGCCGGTGGTGAATGCCGATGGCACGCCGAAGTGGCGCATGGCGCCCTCGCCGAAGGGGCCTTATTGGGAGGAGGGGATGAAGCTGGGCTATCAGGACACGGGTTCGTGGACGTTCTTCAAGTCCACCCCCGAGAAGCAACGCCTGGCAGCGTGGCTGTATGCCCAGTTCGTTACCTCCAAGACGGTGTCGCTGAAGAAGACCATCGTCGGCCTGACGCCGATTCGTGAGTCGGACATCAACTCCCAGGCCATGACCGACCTCGCGCCCAAGCTCGGTGGGCTGGTGGAGTTCTACCGCAGCCCGGCACGGGTGCAGTGGACGCCTACCGGTACCAACGTACCGGATTATCCGCGCTTGGCGCAGCTATGGTGGAGCCACATTGCCGAAGTGGCCAGTGGCGAGAAGACCCCGCAGGAAGCGCTGGATGGCCTGGCGCGGGACCAGGACCGCATGATGGAACGTTTGCAGCGGTCCAATGCCCAGGCCACCTGTGCGCCCAAGCTGAACCCGGAGAAGGATGCCCAGTACTGGTTCGACCAGCCCGGTGCACCGAAACCGAAGTTGGCCAACGAGAAGCCTAAGGGCGAGACGGTCAGCTACAACGAACTGTTGAAGTCGTGGGAGGCGGCCAGGAAGTGATCGCCTAAGCACCACGCTGGCTTCTTCGCGGGCTCGCCCGCTCCCACAGGTACTGCATCGCTCTCAAGGGGAGTGGGGTTCCTGTGGGAGCGGGCAAGCCCGCGAAGAGGCCGGCAAGGCCAATGCATGAACCGCAGGCAAAAAAAACGGCACCTGCCAGAGGTGCCGTTTTCAGTTCACGCCGTTTTACTTGTGCAGCTCTTCCGCTGAATACAGCGTGTTTTCCAGCAGGCAGGCACGGGTCATCGGCCCGACGCCACCCGGCACCGGCGTGATCCAGCCGGCACGTGGCAGGGCGGTCTCGTAGACCACGTCGCCGACCAGCTTGCCGTCTTCCTGGCGGTTGATGCCCACGTCGATGACGATAGCGCCTTCCTTGACCCACTCACCCTTGACCAGGCCCGGCTTGCCGGCAGCCACGACCACCAGGTCGGCGCGCCCGACATGGCCAGCCAGGTCCTTGGTGAAGCGGTGGCAGACGGTGACGGTGCAGCCGGCCAGCAGCAGTTCCATGGCCATCGGGCGACCCACGATGTTGGACGCGCCGACGATCACTGCGTTCATGCCGTACAGGTCCTGACCGGTGCTTTCCAGCAGGGTCATGATGCCTTTCGGCGTGCACGGGCGCAGCAGCGGGATGCGCTGGGCCAGGCGGCCGATGTTATACGGGTGGAAGCCGTCCACATCCTTGTCCGGGCGAATACGCTCGAGCAGCAGCGAGGCGTCCAGGTGCGCCGGCAGCGGCAACTGCAGCAGGATGCCGTCGACAGCCGGGTCGTCATTGAGGCGGTCGATCAGCTCGGTCAGGGCCTGCTGCGAGGTTTCGCTGGGCAGGTCGAACGCCTGCGAAATGAAGCCGACCTCTTCGCAGTCCTTGCGCTTGTGCGAGACATAGACTTGGGAGGCGGGGTCGGTGCCGACCAGGATCACTGCCAGGCCCGGCGTACGCAGGCCTTGCTGGCGACGCTCCACGACACGTTGAGCGATCTGCTTGCGCAGGTTGGCGGCGATCGCCTTGCCATCGATTAGGTGTGCAGTCATAGACGCGTGATTAACCATCGAGAAGGAAACAATAAAGAGCGCGCATTCTCGCACGACACGGCCCACGGGCAAAGGCGGGTGGTCGGGCAAATCCCCTAACCCCTTAAATAATTTAAATTTTTTTTAAAAAGGTGTTGACGAGTTACAGGGTCGACTATAAGATTCGCCGCACTTGTCGGGCACAGCCTAGCACTGGTTGGCTAAGTCGGGCAGAATGAGTGGTTTAGCAGTTATCTGTTAAAGTCTCGTTCGGTTAGGCTTCAAGCTTAAGCGCCCGTAGCTCAGCTGGATAGAGCATCCGCCTTCTAAGCGGATGGTCGCAGGTTCGAGTCCTGCCGGGTGCGCCATTAGGCAGCTTTGGCACGCAAGTAGGCGGTAATGCAATATGGTGGGCGTAGCTCAGTTGGTAGAGCGCTGGATTGTGATTCCAGTTGTCGTGGGTTCGATTCCCATCGTCCACCCCATATTCTTCAAGGGCGCCTCGATAGCATCTGGCGCCTTTGTTTTAAGCGTTACGCGGACGTGGTGAAATTGGTAGACACACTGGATTTAGGTTCCAGCGGCGCAAGCTGTAAGAGTTCGAGTCTCTTCGTCCGCACCATGCTTCTGTAAGGTTGTACCGCAACATCGCAAGACTGCAATATGGTGGGCGTAGCTCAGTTGGTAGAGCGCTGGATTGTGATTCCAGTTGTCGTGGGTTCGATTCCCATCGTCCACCCCATATTCTTGAAAAGGCGCCTTGATCGTGAGATCGGGCGCCTTTTTGTTTTGGGTTTTGGCAAGCGTTTTTACTGCTCAGGCGAGGGTAGGGCTGTTCTCCGGTACCAGGCGAACCTCTACGCGCTGCCCCAGGGCTCGCGCTGCGCTGGCCAGGGTTGCCAGTGTCATGCCGGGGTCATTCTGGTCCAGGGCGCGGTCTACTGCGGTTCGGCTGGTGTGCATGCGCTCCGCCAGCGCCTTCTTGCTCATCTTTTGCGCTTTCATGGTTTCAGCGATTTGCCAGGCAATCACGCGCTTGAGGGCGGCTGCAGAAACCTCTTCGGCAAGCTGCTCGCCTGCCAGGAAATCGTCGAAGTCGGTGCCGATATGTGGATTCATTGCGGGTGCCTCTCTATGGCGGCTTTGCGCTGTCTGGCAGTGGCCAGGTCTGGCGCGGCTTGTTCCTGTTTATGGGAGTGTACCAAAAAAGGTGCTCCACTCAAGCCGAGGGTGCGTGCTCGTGCCATGGGGCATTTCTTGCGATGTTGTAAGGCTATTCGCCGGGCGGTAAATCAATACGGCCTGTCCCCTTGCAATCCGCTGGTGACACCCCAATAAAAGCTGTTAGATTTCAGCCGGTTGAAACACCGGCCTGTTTGACAGGCAGAGGAATAGCCCGATGATTGCAAAAGAAGCCCGTCAGGCCCTGGCGCTGCAGCGCTTTGCCGAAGCCAACCCGCAGCTGCTCGAAGAGATCCGCGAGCTGGATGCGCGCGAACAGGCCCAGCAGATCGAGTGGGCGTTCGAAGATGCCGCCGGCGAGCAGGGCATTCAGCCCTGGGAGCTGGCGCTGCAACTGATCGCCGAAACCCCGGAGCAGCTGCAGGCCATGCGCCTGGAAACGCACCGTGAGGTGGCCGAGGCGCTGGGGATGGAATGGGAAGAGTACTGCCAGTTCAACGAAATCGACCCTGAATAAAGGAAGCGAAATCGTTGTTGGCAGTTGTTTGACAAGGTATTTCGGCTGTAGGGCGCCCCGGGTGTCGTGCGGCCCGTATTGAAACAGGCCTGGCGGTGCGCCGTGCGGGCCTTGAAAGTTAATCGACCGGCGTGGTTTCCCGTCGTCCCGAGTGGGGTGACTTCTGCTGCGCGACTCACTAGAATGCTTGCCCTTGATTCTGGAGTCGGGCTAACGCCGGCTAACGTCTGTGCAACGAGGAATATCCATGCAAGTTTCTGTTGAAAACACTTCCGCTCTCGAGCGCCGCATGACCATCGCCGTTCCGGCCGAGCGCGTCGAGAACGAAGTCAACAAGCGTCTGCAACAGACTGCCAAGCGCGCCAAGGTTGCCGGCTTCCGCCCAGGCAAGGTGCCAATGAGCGTGATCCGTCAGCGCTTCGAGGCCGATGCCCGTCAAGAGGCTTTCGGTGACCTGGTCCAGGCTTCCTTCTACGAAGCCATCGTCGAGCAGAAGCTGAACCCGGCTGGCGCTCCGGCTGTAGAGCCAAAGTCCTTCGAAAAGGGCAAGGACCTGGAATTCGTCGCCATCTTCGAAGTGTTCCCTGAGTTCACCGTTGCCGGCCTGGAGTCGATCAACGTCGAGCGCCTGAGCGCCGAAGTGGCTGACGCCGACCTGGACAACATGCTGGAAGTGCTGCGCAAGCAGAACACCCGCTTTGAAGCCGTTGAGCGCGCTGCGCAGAACGACGACCAGGTCAACATCGACTTCGTTGGCAAGGTTGACGGTGAAGTATTCGCCGGTGGTTCGGCCAAGGGCACCCAGCTGGTACTGGGCTCCGGCCGCATGATCCCGGGCTTCGAAGACGGCCTGGTTGGCGCCAAGGCTGGCGAAGAGCGCGTTGTCAACGTGACCTTCCCAGAGGACTACCAGAACCTGGACCTGGCTGGCAAAGCCGCTGAGTTCACCATCACCGTCAACAGCGTTGCCGCCCCTGTGCTGCCAGAGCTGAACGAAGAATTCTTCGCCCAGTTCGGCATCAAGGAATCGACCCTGGAAGGCTTCCGCGCCGAAGTTCGCAAGAACATGGAGCGTGAACTGCGTCAGGCGATCAAGACCAAGGTCAAGAACCAGGTCATGGACGGTCTGCTGGCCGCCAACCCGATCGAAGTGCCAAAAGCCCTGCTGGAAAACGAAGTCAACCGTCTGCGCGTGCAGGCTGTTCAGCAGTTCGGTGGCAACATCAAGCCAGAGCAACTGCCAGCCGAGCTGTTCGAAGAGCAAGCCAAGCGCCGCGTTGTGCTGGGCCTGATCGTTGCTGAAGTGGTCAAGCAGTTCGAACTGAAGCCGGACGACGCCAAGGTTCGCGAAATGATCGAAGAAATGGCTTCGGCTTACCAAGAGCCTGAGCAGGTCATCGCCTGGTACTACAAGAACGACCAGCAACTGAACGAAGTGCGTTCGGTTGTGCTGGAAGAACAAGTTGTAGATACTGTTCTGCAGAAAGCGACTGTGACCGACAAGTCGGTCTCGTACGAAGATGCCGTTAAACCAGCACAGGCTCCTGCCGAAGCTGAGTAATACGGTTCTCTCGTAGGAAACCCCCACAAGCCAGCCTTCGAGCTGGCTTGTGCGTATTCAAGCCATGACTATTTGGGAGTGAGCGCAGGACATGTCCCGCAATTCTTATATTCAGCAGAGCTCTGACATCCAGGCCGCAGGCGGCCTGGTCCCGATGGTTATCGAGCAGTCCGCCCGTGGCGAACGCGCTTACGACATCTACTCGCGCCTGTTGAAGGAGCGTGTAATTTTCCTGGTCGGCCCGGTAGAGGACTACATGGCCAACCTCGTCGTTGCGCAACTGCTGTTCCTTGAAGCGGAAAACCCGGACAAGGATATCCATCTGTACATCAACTCGCCGGGTGGCTCCGTCACCGCCGGCATGTCGATTTACGACACCATGCAGTTCATCAAGCCGGACGTTTCGACCATCTGCATCGGCCAGGCCTGCAGCATGGGCGCCTTCCTGCTGGCTGCCGGTGCCAAAGGCAAGCGTCACTGCCTGCCGAACTCGCGCGTGATGATTCACCAGCCGTTGGGCGGGTTCCAGGGGCAGGCGACCGATATCGAGATCCATGCCCAGGAAATCCTCAATATCAAGGCCCGTCTGAACGAGCTGCTGGCCTACCACACCGGCCAGGAGCTCGAGACCATCAAGCGCGACACCGAGCGTGACAACTTCATGAGCGCCTCGCGCGCGGCCGAGTACGGCCTGATCGACTCGGTCTACGACAAGCGGCAACTGGCCTCCTGAACCGGGGTGCCAGAGCAGGTAGGTGCGCAAAGCGCCTACCTGCGGACTTGAAAAAGCCCGCAATTGCCTTCATCTTGTGTTGCAAGCCTACCGGATTGGATCGATCGAATGACTGACACCCGTAACGGCGAGGACAGCGGCAAATTGCTTTATTGCTCCTTCTGCGGCAAAAGCCAGCACGAAGTGCGCAAACTGATTGCCGGGCCCTCGGTATTTATCTGCGACGAGTGCGTCGACCTGTGCAATGACATCATCCGTGAGGAGGTGCAGGAAGCCCAGGCCGAGAGCAGCGCGCACAAATTGCCTTCGCCGAAAGAAATCAGCGGCATCCTGGACCAGTACGTCATTGGTCAGGAGCGCGCGAAGAAGGTGCTGGCCGTAGCGGTGTACAACCACTACAAGCGCCTGAACCAGCGTGACAAGAAGGGTGACGAAGTCGAACTGGGCAAGAGCAATATCCTGCTCATCGGGCCGACCGGCTCGGGCAAGACCCTGCTCGCCGAAACCCTGGCACGCCTGTTGAACGTACCGTTCACCATTGCCGACGCCACCACCCTGACCGAAGCCGGTTATGTGGGTGAGGACGTCGAGAACATCATCCAGAAGCTGTTGCAGAAGTGCGACTACGACGTGGAAAAGGCCCAGATGGGCATTGTCTACATCGACGAGATCGACAAGATCTCGCGCAAGTCGGACAACCCGTCCATCACCCGTGACGTTTCGGGCGAGGGCGTGCAGCAGGCGTTGTTGAAACTGATCGAAGGCACCGTGGCTTCGGTTCCGCCGCAAGGTGGCCGTAAACACCCGCAACAGGAATTCCTGCAGGTTGATACCCGCAACATCCTGTTCATCTGTGGTGGTGCGTTCTCGGGCCTGGAAAAGGTTATCCAGAACCGCTCCACCAAAGGTGGTATCGGTTTTGGCGCCGAAGTGCGCAGCAAGGAAGAGGGCAAGAAGGTTGGCGAGTCCCTGCGTGAGGTCGAGCCGGACGATCTGGTCAAGTTTGGCCTGATTCCGGAATTCGTCGGCCGTCTGCCGGTGCTGGCGACCCTCGACGAGCTGGACGAGGCTGCGCTGATGCAGATTCTTACCGAGCCGAAGAATGCCCTGACCAAGCAGTACGCCAAGCTGTTCGAGATGGAAAGCGTCGACCTCGAGTTCCGCAGTGATGCACTCAAGGCCGTTGCCCGCAAGGCCCTGGAGCGCAAGACTGGCGCCCGTGGCCTGCGTTCGATCCTCGAAGGCGTGCTGCTCGACACCATGTACGAGATCCCTTCGAAAAAGGATGTCAGCAAGGTGGTGATCGATGAGAGCGTCATCGAGGGTACCTCGCAGCCGCTGATGATCTACGAAAACAGCGAGCCGCAAGCCAAGGCCGCGCCAGACGCCTGATTCAGGCAAAGGCCGGTTCACGGTTGCAAGCAAGGAGGGGGCCTACGGGCCCCTTTCTGCTTTTCCTGCGCTAGCGCTTGTAATTTCCCAAGCGTGCCCCCACATTAGGTCCAAGCATCATTTCCACCGGTTTCCGGCCATAAGGCCGCTGTAGAGGCGAAATCATGAAGACCACCCTCGACTTGCCTCTTTTGCCATTGCGCGATGTCGTTGTTTACCCGCACATGGTTATCCCGCTGTTCGTGGGGCGCGAAAAATCCATCGAGGCCCTTGAGGCCGCGATGACGGGCGAAAAGCAGATCCTGCTGCTGGCCCAGAAAAACCCGGCCGACGACGACCCGGGCGAGGACGCCCTGTACCGCGTCGGTACCGTTGCCACCGTGCTGCAACTGCTGAAGCTGCCTGATGGCACCGTCAAGGTGCTGGTCGAAGGCGAGCAGCGTGGCGCTGTCGAGCGTTTCACCGAAGTAGAAGGGCACATCCGTGCCGAAGTCTCCCTGATCGACGAAAGCGACGCCGCCGAGCGCGAGTCGGAAGTGTTCGTGCGCACGTTGCTGTCGCAGTTCGAGCAGTATGTACAACTGGGCAAGAAGGTCCCTGCCGAAGTGCTGTCTTCGCTGAACAGCATCGAAGAGCCAGGGCGCCTGGTCGACACCATGGCCGCCCACATGGCCCTGAAGATCGAACAGAAGCAGGAAATTCTCGAAATCGTCGACCTGCCAACCCGTGTCGAGCACGTGCTGGCGCTGCTGGATGCCGAAATCGACCTGCTGCAGGTCGAAAAGCGCATTCGCGGCCGGGTCAAGAAGCAGATGGAGCGCAGCCAGCGCGAGTACTACCTGAATGAGCAGATGAAGGCCATTCAGAAAGAACTCGGCGATGGCGATGAAGGCCACAACGAAGTCGAAGAGCTGAAAAAGCGCATCGAAGCCGCTGGCCTGCCCAAGGATGCCCTCACCAAGGCCCAGGCCGAGCTGAACAAGCTCAAGCAGATGTCGCCGATGTCGGCCGAGGCCACCGTGGTGCGCTCGTACCTCGACTGGCTCGTGCAGGTACCGTGGAAGGCCCAGAGCAAAGTGCGCCTGGACCTGGCCAAGGCCGAGGAAATTCTCGATGCCGACCACTATGGCCTGGAAGAGGTCAAGGAACGCATCCTCGAATACCTTGCCGTGCAAAAGCGCGTCAAGAAAATCCGTGGCCCGGTGCTGTGCCTGGTCGGCCCTCCCGGCGTCGGCAAGACCTCGCTGGCCGAGTCGATCGCGGCCGCTACCAACCGCAAGTTCGTGCGCATGGCCTTGGGTGGCGTGCGTGACGAAGCCGAAATTCGTGGTCACCGCCGCACCTACATTGGCTCCATGCCAGGCCGTCTCATCCAGAAGATGACCAAAGTGGGCGTGCGCAACCCGCTGTTCCTGCTCGATGAAATCGACAAAATGGGCAGCGACATGCGTGGCGACCCGGCCTCGGCGCTGCTGGAAGTGCTCGACCCGGAGCAGAACCACAACTTCAACGACCACTACCTGGAGGTTGACTACGACCTCTCGGACGTGATGTTCCTGTGCACCTCGAACTCGATGAACATCCCGCCGGCGCTGCTCGACCGTATGGAAGTCATCCGCCTGCCGGGCTACACCGAGGACGAGAAGATCAACATCGCGGTCAAGTACCTGGTGCCCAAGCAGGTCAAGGCTAACGGCTTGAAGAAAGAAGAGCTGGAAGTCGACGTTTCGGCGATCCGCGACATCATCCGCTACTACACCCGCGAAGCCGGTGTGCGGGGCCTGGAGCGGCAAATCGCCAAGGTCTGCCGCAAGGTGGTCAAGGAACATACCGGGCAGAAGCAGGTCAAGGTCAAGGTGGCCAGCGAGCAGCTGGAACACCTGCTGGGCGTGCGCAAGTTCCGCTACGGCCTGGCCGAGCAGCAGGACCAGATCGGCCAGGTCACCGGCCTGGCATGGACCCAGGTGGGCGGCGAACTGCTGACCATCGAAGCCGTGGTCATCCCCGGCAAGGGCCAGCTGATCAAGACCGGCTCGTTGGGCGATGTGATGGTCGAGTCGATCACTGCCGCACAGACCGTGGTGCGTAGCCGCGCCCGCAGCCTGGGTATTGCCGCCGACTTCCACGAGAAGCATGACGTGCATATCCACATGCCGGAAGGCGCTACGCCGAAGGATGGGCCAAGTGCCGGTATCGGCATGTGCACCGCGCTGGTGTCGGCGCTGACGCAGATTCCGGTGCGCGCCGATGTGGCCATGACCGGCGAAATCACCCTGCGTGGCCAGGTGCTGGCCATTGGCGGGTTGAAGGAAAAACTGCTGGCGGCACACCGTGGCGGGATCAAGACGGTGATCATTCCCGAGGAGAATGTTCGCGATTTGAAGGAGATTCCTGAAAATATCAAACAGGATCTGCAGATCAAACCGGTCAAATGGATTGACGAAGTCCTGCAAATTGCGCTGCAATACGCCCCGGAGCCCTTGCCAGATGTGGCTCCGGAGATTGTCGCGAAAGATGAAAAGCGCGACGGCGATGCTAAGGAAAGAATCAGCACGCATTAGTAGTTTTTGGCTGGGGGGCTTTCCTTGACAGTTTTTTCGGGGCCTTGCTATAAAGCGGCACGCTATTGTCATCAGGCCACCCAGCGCACGTTTCATAAGCTTTTCATTACATACTTAGAAACAAACTCAATAGAGAAATAAGGGGACTTAGAGTGAACAAGTCGGAACTGATTGACGCTATCGCCGCATCTGCTGACATCCCGAAAGCTGTAGCCGGCCGTGCGCTGGACGCAGTCATCGAATCCGTCACCGGCGCCCTGAAGCAAGGTGACGATGTGGTACTGGTTGGCTTCGGTACCTTCTCGGTCAAGGAGCGCGCCGAGCGCACCGGCCGTAACCCGCAAACCGGCAAGGCGATCAAGATCGAAGCCGCCAAGGTTCCAGGTTTCAAGGCAGGCAAAGGCCTGAAAGACGCCGTCAACTAAGTCGTCTTTCAGCCGGACCCGGCCTGGCCTGGTCCGAGCACGGTGATGGCGGGGCGCAAACGTTCCCGCCTGACACGTTTGCTAAGCAAAGGCGCATCCTCGGATGCGCCTTTCTTTTATCAGGATTCTACCCACGCTCCGCGGTTGTCGACGCAGTGGTACAGCCGTTTCTGGGGGACGCATGCTGCAAAATATCAGGGACAATTCACAAGGTTGGATTGCCAAGACCATCATCGGCCTTATCGTCGTGTTGATGGCGTTGACCGGCTTTGAAGCCATTTTCCAGGCCGCCACCCATAGCCAGGACGCCGCCAAGGTGAACGGCCAGACCATCAGCCAGAATGAGCTGAGCCAGGCCGCCGACATGCAGCGCCGTCAGCTGATGCAACAGTTGGGCAAGGATTTCGACCCGGCGCTGCTGGATGACAAATTGCTGCGTGAAGAGGCCCTCAAGGGCCTGATCAGCCGCAAGCTGCTGCTGCAAGGCGCCGAAGATGCCAAGTTCGCCTTCTCCGAGGCCGCGCTGGATCAGGTGATCCTGCAGACGCCGGAATTCCAGGTGGACGGCAAGTTCAGCGCTGACCGTTTCGACCAGGTCATCCGCCAGATGGGCTACGGCCGCATGCAGTTCCGTGACATGCTTGCCGAAGAAATGCTCATCGGCCAGCTGCGCACCGGCCTGGCCGGCAGCAGCTTCGTCACCGACCAGCAGGTGGATGCTTTCGCCCGCCTGGAGAAGCAGACCCGCGACTTCGCTTCCCTGACCTTCAAGGCCGACCCGGCCTCGGTCAAGGTCAGCGACGAAGAGGTCAAGGCGCACTACGACCAGCACGCCAAGGAGTTCATGTCGCCTGACCAGGTGGTGATCGACTACATCGAGCTGAAGAAGTCGGCGTTCTTCGACCAGGTCAACGTGACTGACGAACAGCTCAAGGCTCAGTACGAGAAGGAAATCGCCAACCTCGCGGAACAGCGCCATGCCGCGCACATCCTCATCGAGGTCAACGACAAGGCCACCGACGCACAGGCCAAAGCCCGTGCCGAAGAGATCGAACAGCGCTTGGCCAAGGGTGAAGACTTTGCCGCGCTGGCCAAGGAGTTCTCTCAGGACCCAGGTTCGGCCAACAACGGTGGTGACCTTGGCTTCGCCGGCCCTGGTGTCTACGACCCGGCGTTCGAAGAGGCGCTGTACAAGCTGCAGGATGGTCAGGTATCGGCACCGGTGCGTACCGAGTTCGGCTACCACCTGATCAAGCTGCTGGGTGTGCAGGCTCCGGAAGTACCGAGCTTCGCCAGCCTGAAGGACAAGCTGACCCGCGACCTGAAGATTCCGCTGGTCGAGCAGCGTTACGTCGACGCCAGCAAGCAGTTGCAGGATGCGGCCTACGAGGCTTCCGACCTGGCTCAGCCGGCCCAGGACCTGAACCTCAAGGTGCACACCTCCGCAGCCTTCGGCCGCGAGGGTGGCGAAGGCATCACTGCCAACCGTTCGGTGGTACAGGCTGCGTTCTCCGAAGAAGTGCTGGACGAAGGTGCCAACAGCACCGCCATCGAGCTCGACCCGGAAACCACCGTGGTACTGCGCGTCAAGGAGCACCGCAAGCCAGAGCAACTGCCGCTGGAGGCCGTGGCCAAGAACATCAGCGAGCAGCTGGCCAAAGACAAGGCGACCGCCGAACTCAAGGCCAAGGCAGACAAGCTGATTGCCGGCCTGCGTGACGGCTCCATCGCAGCGGGCAGCGTGCATGAAGGGCAGGGCTGGAAGGCCTATGAGGCTGTGACCCGTGGCGAGGACGGTATTGACCCGGCCGAACTGCAGGCACTGTTCCGCCTCGGCAAGCCGCAAGCCAAGGACAAGCCGGTTTACGGCAGCGTAGTGCTGCGTGACGGTAGCCTGGTGGTGCTGCAGCTCAAGGGTGTTAACGAAGGCGCTACCGCCACCGACGAAGAGAAGCAGCAGATCCGCCGCTACCTCGCGTCGCGTGCTGGCCAGCAGGACTTTGCGGCTTATCGCAAACAGCTGGAAGCCAATGCAGACATCACCCGTTACTAAGGTGATCGCTGCATGAAGAAACAGGCCGCCTCGTGCGGCCTGTTTCATTTCTGTTCACTCAAAGGGACGCGCGGTCATTGTGGGAGCGGCCTTGTGTCGCGAAAGGGCTGCACAGCAGCCCCACATTTTCAGTTTCACCGCGGAGATTGATGGGGCCGCTTTGCGGCCCTTTCGCGACACAAGGCCGCTCCCACAACGAGCGCTTGCTCCTGCGTTAGCGCTTCACCCCTTCATAGTTATCCAGCGTATCGCGCGCAATCTCCCGCCCCAGGGCAATCAGCTCTGGCGCCTTGTAAAACTCGAAAAACCGGCACACCCGCTTGGGCACGTTGATCAGTACATCCGGTGGATAGCCGGCGATCTTGTACTGCGCCAGCGAGGTCTGCATCACTTCGAAGCTCTGGTTGATCAAATCCAGCAGCGAAGCCGGCCCCACGTTGTCAATGATGAACGAGCCGGTCGCCGACTTGGGCGCCCCCTCGCGCTCGGGTGCCGCTGCCGGTTGCTGGCCTTCCGGGTTGGCGGCATCTGCCAGCCACGGGTTCGGCGGCGCCAGCCCTTCGGCAACGATCTCCTGTTCGATGCGTATCAGCTCCTCTGCCGGCTTGCGCCGGAACGGCAAGCGAGAGCCCAATGAGCTCAGCAGGGAGTCAAAACGCATCTTGAACGCCGCCGGGCGCTCGATCACCGGCAATTGATACTGCTTCTGGTTGGTGGCGTTGAGGTTGACCGCGATGATCAGGTCGCAGTGGCTGGACACCACCGGCACGATCGGCAGCGGGTTGAGGATGCCGCCGTCTACCAGCATGCGATTGCCCTGCATCACTGGCGTAAACAGGCTGGGGATGGCCGCCGAGGCGCGCATGGCCTGGTGCAGGCAACCCTCCTGGAACCAGATTTCCTGCTGGTTGGTAAGGTCGGCGGCAACCGCCGTGTAGGGGATGCGCAGTTGTTCGATGTTGATCTCGCCGACGATCTTGCGGATCTGCCCGAACACCTTGTCGCCACGAATGGCGCCGAGGCGAAAGCTCACGTCCACCAGGCGCAGTACATCCAGGTAGTCGAGGCTCTCGATCCAGTTGCGGTAGTCTTCCAGCTTGCCGGCGGCGTAGATGCCGCCAATCACCGCCCCCATGGAGCAACCGGCGATGCAGGCGATGTCGTAGCCCCGGCGCTCGATTTCCTCAATCACGCCAATGTGCGCATATCCCCGGGCGCCGCCCGATCCCAATACCAGTGCCACGCGTTTACTCATGAACATTCCTCGGGCCGTGCAACCATGGTCCTACAATGCACCCTTGGCGGCCTGTGCTTCAATGTAGATCGCGCTGAGCTACTGTGATAATGCTGGCCACGCAAAGTTGGCTGGGCCGGGCACTTTTCAGTTGCCCGGGCGTCGAACAGCCACCGTTTTTTTACCATTGAGGTCATACCGATGAAAGCCTGGATCTGCCTTCCACTGATTGCCCTGGCCTTGGCAGGCTGCGCGGGCAAGACGGCCTACCGTGACAGCTGCGCCACCCAGCTGGATGCCGCCTGGAAGGAGCTGGACCTGGCCAAGGCCGAAGGCTTTGCCGGGGCCGTGAGCTACTCCAAAGCCTTGTCGCTGCTGACCGGCGCGAAGACCCAGCAGCAGTTCGAAGGCTACGAAAGCTGTACCCGCAAGGCTGAGAAGGCGCGGTTCTACATTCGTGAGTCGCGCGCCGGGCGCTGACCGAGGAGCGTCTTATGTCTGCCATGCTCGATCATGTAGTTGCCCAGATGCTGGCCGTGCAGGTACGCCTGCTGGCGTGTCGCGAGCGCCTGGCTGCCAATACCGACAGCGAGGCGCTGCATGACCTGCGTATCACCTTGCGCCGTCTGCGCAGCCTGCTCAGGCCTGTGCGCGGGTTGCCAGGCGTGGAACAGCTGGAGGAGGCCGCCAGCGCCTTGGGTACCCTGACCACGCCGCTGCGCGATCGTGAGGTGCTGGCAGCCGAACTGATCGGGCGCGGCCACGTCGCGGTCGGGCAGCGGCGCCTGGAAGGGCGGGACAGGACCTTCGCCAGTGTCGCTGCCAGCCCGCAGCTGGCGCGTGTGCTGGCGATTGTCGACGCGTTTCCGTTGTTTCTGCGGGCAGCCGGCCGCGAGGGGCTGACCCAGTCACTGGGCAAGCGCATCGACAAGCGCCTGGTCAAGCAGTGGCGTACATTGCACAAAGCCTTGCAGGATCCGGCTCACGACCGTCACCGCCTGCGCTTGCTGATCAAGCGTGCGCGCTATGGCGATGAAGCGTACCCGCAGCTCGACCACGCCGGGAAAAAGCTGCAGCGCTTGCTGAAAACGGCGCAGGGCGACCTGGGGGACTGGCATGACCGCCTGCAGTGGCTGCTGCAGGCGCGCGACCACGCAGACCTTGCCCCCTGCCAGGCCGACTGGGAGCAAGAGTTGCACGAAGCCGAGCGCCAGTCGGACGTGACGCTGGATGCCTTGTTGCAGGCACTGGCGCGGCGTTAGCCCGAACAATGACCGATATGCGGGCTGATCGCCCAGGGTTTGCTGGCTAGGATGGGCAGACCCTTTCTGCAGGCAGGAGCCGGCCCATGAATTTCAACCAACTGCTCGACGCTGTGCGAGCCAACCCGGAAGCCGTCAGCATCCCGCCTAGCTGGGCCCAGGGCCGCGCTGCCTTTGGCGGGCTGATGGCGGCCATGGTCTATGAGGCCATGCGCCTGAAGCTCACCGACAGCCGCCCGGTACGCTCGCTGGCCATCAGCTTTGTAGCGCCTGCGGCCGCGGACGTGCCAATTCGCTTCGAGGTGGAGGTGCTGCGCGAAGGCAAGGCTGTCAGCACCTTGCTGGGCCGCGCGGTCCAGGATGGCCAGGTGGTGACCTTGGTGCAAGGCAATTTCGGCGCGGGGCGGCCATCTGTGGTCGATGTACCGGCATTACCGGCCATGGAAATGAAAGCGCTTGAAGACGCCGCACCCGAACTGCCCTATATCAAGGGCGTCACACCCGAGTTCATGCGCCATGTCGCCTTGCGCTGGGCGGTGGGCGGGTTGCCGTTCAGTGGCAATCAGTCGCGCAAGATGGGCGGTTGGGTGCGGTTGCGGGATGTGGCAGAAGAACAGGTCAATGAAGCACACCTGCTGGCGCTGGTCGATGCCTGGCCGCCGAGCCTGATGCCGTTTCTCAAGCAACCGGCTGCTGGCAGTACGCTGACCTGGACCATCGAGTTCATCCAGCCTACGGCGAAATTGTCGACCTTGGACTGGTGCCGCTATTGCGTGGAAACCGAACATGCGCGGGACGGGTATGGGCATGCGGCGGCCGCCCTTTGGACGGCAGAGGGCGAGTTGCTGGCCCTGAGCCGACAGACCGTGACCGTATTTGCCTGATCACTCCTGGGAGCGCTGCGCGCTCCTTTCGCGACGCAAGGCCGCTCCCACAGGGACTGCGCGATTCCTGTGGGAGCGGCCTTGCGTCGCGATTGGGCTGCAAAGCAGCCCCTTGGCATCAATGCCGGTGTTTATGCCGCTCCCGCCAGGCCTTCCACCACGCCCCGCTCAGCACAAAGCGCGGAAAGGTGATGAACTGCTCGGTCAGCAATCGCTGCACGGCGTCCTGACGATTGGCGAACGGCTCAGGCTGCTCGGCTTCCAGCCGGTGCCCCTGGCGCTGCAAGCCAAGCCCCGCAATCAGGGCGATCACGCCGACAGCAATCTGCCCCAGGTCCAGGGCAAACAGGCCGGACAGAACCAACAGCGCGCCAAGGATGAACAGCGGCACGGCAATCAGGTGCAGCACCAGGTTAGCCGGGTGGCGGTGGTTATGGTGGTAGCCACGCCATTGCCAGGCGGGCAGGTTGGGCAGACGCTTGCTCATGGGCATTTCCTCACAGTCATGCCCAAAGCTTAGTGCGGCCCCCGGGCGGGGGCCAATCGAGGCTGGCTATGGTGACTATAGCTTGAGCTGGCCAATGGCCTTGCTGAGTTCGCCGGCCAGGGTCGCCAGTTCGCTGCTGGTGGTGGCCGAGCCCACCGTCTGCTGCACGGTCTGCTCGGTGACATCGCGGATGCTCACCACGGCGCGGTTCATTTCCTCGGCCACCTGGCTTTGTTGCTCGGCGGCCACGGCGATCTGGGTGTTGCTTTCGCGCATCTGCGCCACTGCGCCGGTAATCTCGGCCAGCGCTTCGCCGGCCTCCTGGGCTTGTCGCACGCAGTCGTCGGCTTTGTAAGAGCTTTCCTGCATGAACTCCACCGCATCGCGGGTGCCCGATTGCAGGGCCGAGACCATGGTGGTGATTTCGTCGGTAGAGGTTTGCACGCGCTTGGCCAGGTTGCGCACCTCATCGGCCACCACGGCAAAGCCGCGCCCCAGGTCGCCAGCACGGGCCGCTTCGATGGCAGCGTTGAGCGCCAGCAGGTTGGTTTGCTCGGCGATGCTGTGTATCACGCTGACCACGCCGTTGATCTTCTGGCTGTCGTCGGCCAGCTGGCGAATCATTTCGGCAGTTTGCTGCACGCCGCTGGAAAGCCCGGAAATCGAGTCCTGTACCCGGCTGACCACCTCTTTGCCGCTGCCGGCCAAGGTGTCGGCGGTTTGCGACAGGTCGCGGGTGGCACCGGCATGCTGGGCGATGTGGTGTACCGTCGCCGACATTTCGTTGATCGCGGTGGCGGCCTGGTCGGTTTCGCTTTGTTGGCCGAGCATGCCGTGGCGCACGTCGCTCATGCTGGCGGCCAGGCGTGCGGCGCCGGAGTCCAGTTGTGCCGCCGTGTGGGCAACAGTGCTGACGACCCGGTGGTAGGTGGCCTGCATGGCATTGAAGGCCCCGGCCATCTGGCCGACCTCGTCGCCGCAGGCCAGCGGCACGCGGGCAGCCAGGTCACCGGTTTTCTCCACATGCAGCATCACGTCTTTCAAGGTGTTGAGCTGGCTGAGCAGGAAGCGGATCAGCAACTGCGAAGCGCCAAGCATGGCCAGCATCAGGATCAGCACGCACACCGCGTAGTTACTGAAGCGGTCGAAGAACACCTGGCGCAGGCTTGGCGACTGGGCCACCACGGCCACGTGCTGGTCACCGTTGCGCAGCACCTGTGCGCCGCGCAGCGGGTTTTCTCCGAGGACCCAGGCGCCTGGCAGTTCGACCCAGCCTTGGGCGTTGCGCAGGGGGTCGAGCGCCTCACCGGCGAACGTCGGCGTTTGCCCCGCAGGCCAACTGATGACATTGGCAAGGCGGGGCAGTGCTTGCCCAGCCGGCCAGGCGGCTATCAGCTGGGCCTGTGCGGCCGCCTGGGCTTGTGCTGCCTCGGCGCGGGCGCGTTGCTCCAGGTGCACGGCGTAGAGCACCAGCAGCAAGGTCGTGACAAAGGCCACCGCGTTGACGGCCCAGAATTTGTACTTCAGGGAAACATTGCTAAGCCAGGCACCCATGGGCAGGTCTTCTCTGAGTTGAGCGGAAACAATATTGGCAAGGTGCCATCATTGTGCCTGTATCTACTCAGCAAGATGTTGATACATATCAACAGCCCGCACGCAGGGCTCAGGGAAGCTGGAAGAATGCCCGCGCCGTTGCGGTGGTGTGGGCAGCCGTATGCTCGGCTGATTCGCCCCGGTGTAAGGCGACTTCACGCAACACCTCTGGCAAAAACGCCGGCTCGTTGCGCCCGTTCTTCGGCTTGGGCCGCAGGCTGCGTGGCAGCAGGTAGGGGGCGTCGCTTTCCAGCATCAGCCGGCCTTCGGCAATGTTGCCTACCAGCGGGTGCAGGTGAGTGCCACGGCGTTCGTCGCAGATCCAGCCGGTAATGCCGATGTGCAGGTCCATGTCCAGGTAGGCAAACAGCGCCTCGCGTTCGCCGGTAAAGCAGTGCACCACCGCGCCGGTCAGGTGGTCGCGGTAATCCTTCAGGATTGCCAGCAAACGCTCGCTGGCATCGCGCTCATGCAGGAACACCGGCAGGCGCAGTTCCGCAGCCAGGGCGAGCTGGGCTTCCAGGGCTTTTTCCTGCAGCGGGCGAGGGGAGAAGTCGCGGTTGAAATCCAGGCCGCATTCTCCCACTGCACGCACGCGCGGCTCATTCAGCAGTTGGCGCAACTGGCGCTCGCTACCGGCATCCCAGGCCTTGGCATCGTGAGGGTGTACGCCTGCCGTGGCGAACAGGTGCGCGCCGCTGTTATCCAGCTGCTGGCACAGCTCCAGTGCCTGCTCGCTGACCGCCAGGCTGGTGCCTGTCAGCACCATTTGCGTTACACCGGCTTCAAGCGCGCGCTCGACAATGGCTGCCTGCTGGTCGTGGAAACTGCTGTTGGTCAGGTTGACGCCGATATCGATCAGTTGCATGGTGCTATCTCGTGCCGCGGGGCGGCCAGCATAGCAAAAACCGCGTTTTTCTGAAAAAACCAAGAACTTCATGCTGTTGCCGTGGTCTTTTACCGTCATTTCTCACTTGGCGGTGCAACCCATGGATGCCGCCCACCGACCACGGACACGTTTTCGCATGCTGCGATGCTGGCTCACCTTCCTGTTCACGCTCGGGCTGACGATTGGGCTGACCCTGCCCGGTGCCGCCCATGCGCGCGCGCCGGGGCCGCAGCAGAATATCCCGCCTGCCAAGGTGCGCGACCTGCAACAGATCCGCTCCAGCCAGGTGCTGCGGGTGTTGGTCAATCAAAGCCGCAACAGCTCCGGTGAGGTCAAAGGCGAGCCGGTCGGCATCGAATACTACCGCCTGCGCGCCCTGGAGCATTACCTCAATGCCCGTGCCGCCGATGGCCAGGAGATTCAACTCAAGCTCATCCCACGCGCCAAGGAGCAACTGCTAGGCGCACTGGCTCGCGGCGAGGGTGACCTGGCAGCGCCGGGCGAGCTGCTTGACCCCAGCACGGTGCGCGGTGTCAGCAGCAGTGCGCCAATTCTCGACCAGGTGCCGCTGATGCTGGTGGGGCGCAAGGGCGAGCGAAGCTTCAGCAAGGTCGAACAGCTTTCCGGGCGTACCGTGGCCTTGACCAGTGCCAGTGCCGCCGGGCCGCTGATCCAGCAGGTCAACCAGCAACTGGCCCTGCGCAAACGGCCGCCGATCAAGGTGGAGTGGGTCGACTCAACGCTGGCGGTAGAGGATGTGCTGGAGATGGTGCAGGCGGGCATCTACCACCTGACAGTGGTCGAGCAACCCATTGCCCGGCGCTGGGCGCGGGTGATGCCACGCCTGCGCCTGGACACCCGGGTGCACCTCGGGGCGCCGCAGGCCATGCGTTGGTATGTAGGGCACGATGCACCGCAATTGCTGGCCACGGTCGATCGTTTCCTGCAGGGCTACCGCGCACCGGACAACCAGGATGCCGCCTTCGAGCGCATCTACCGCCGCCAGTACCGGGTGCACAACCCGTTGGCCAGCAAGGACCGTCAGCGGCTGGCCTCGGTGCGTGCAGTGCTGCAGAAGCATGGCCAGGCGCAGCAGATCGATTGGCTCAACCTGGCCGCGCTGGCCTTCAAGGAGTCCACCCTCAACCCGGCCGCGCGTGGCACTGGCGGTGCCCACGGCTTGATGCAGATAACGCCTTCGGCGGCCCAGCGGGTAGGGGTGAGCAACACCGCCACGGTAGATGGCAATGTACAAGCCAGTGCCCGTTACCTGGCGCTGATCCGTCGCAAGTTCTTTGCCAGCCCCAAGATCAACGAGCGTGAACGCATGGCCTTTGTGCTGGCGGCCTACAACCTCGGCCCCGAGCGGGTCCAGGCCATGCGTGCGGAGGCCCGGCGGCGTGGCCTCAATGGCAACCAGTGGTTCTTCCAGACCGAGCGCATCGCCATGGAGCAGGTCGGCATGGGGCCGGTCAACTTCGTCAATAGCGTCAACAAGTACTTCCTGGCGTTCAACCGCGAGCGTGCGGTGCTGGAGCGCGTAGCGAAGCGTTGATAAATCGATTTTATCGATTGTTATGTTGGGTTTTTTGCGATTTTCATATCTATTGAATTGATTATGATAGCGCCCATTCCAACACAACTTCTCCGCTTCAAGGACGCTTCGACATGAACAACACGACCCTCAACGCCCTGTTCTCCACCCGCGCCGGCGCTGGCCTCAGCGTTATCCGCATCCTGGTTGGCATCATCTTCATGGCGCATGGCGCGCAAAAACTGTTCGGCCTGTTTGGCGGTTATGGCCTGGAAGGTACCGGCCAGTGGATGGAAAGCATCGGCCTGGCGCCGGGTTACCTGATGGCCTTGCTGTCCGGCAGTGCCGAATTCTTCGGTGGCCTGGCCCTGGTGATCGGCCTGCTGGCCCGCCCGGCGGCTCTGGCGCTGACCGTGACCCTGGTGGTGGCGATCTTCTCGGTGCATATCGGCAACGGCCTGTTCATGTCCAATAACGGCTATGAGTTCGCCCTGGCCCTGCTGGCGGGCACTGTCGCCGTCATGATCGAAGGCGCTGGCCGCTTCTCGCTGGACCGCCTGATCGCCCGGTAACCCGCTGCAAGCTTTGAGCTACAAGCCGCAAGCAAGAGCGGGCCAATACTCGGCCTGCTTTTGCTTGCGGCTTGTAGCTTGCAACTTGTGGCTCATCGCTCTAGCATACCGCCTGCGCCGATTTAAACAGCTACTTGCGGGGCGCAGGAAAGCCCCCATCCGGGTTATCCGAAATACCGCTAAAGCGCTGGTTCGGTGACGCCTCCCACCGCTGCCCAGCGGGATTCGCGAGGCGGAGAGAAGCTCCATGAGTTGCCCACGTACCAGTGTCTGTTTAAGCCCATTGCCTGCCAACCAGGCGTCCCGCACACCGCGCATTCTGCTCGGCGGCCAGCATCAGCCCACCCTTTTGCGTCACCTCGAAGGCCTGTCCCGGCGCAAGGGCCAGGCACGCGCGTTTCTGATTCAGTTTGCCGAAACCGGCTGCCACCTGGCGCAGTACGGCAATGACCGTTTTGACCTGGCCGTCATCCAGGCTCCGGCGCAGGATGAGGCCGCAGACGTTATTGGCCACCTCACCCGTATCGCGCGCCAAGGCCTGATTACCCGCCGTTAAGGAGTGCGCTGTTGAGCACCAACATCATTACCACGGAAGGCCACGAGGCGCTGAAGAAAGAGCTGGACCACCTGTGGCGGGTATATCGCCCGGAGATCACTCAGAAGGTTGCCTGGGCGGCATCCCTGGGGGATCGCAGCGAAAACGCCGACTACCAGTACAACAAGAAGCTGCTGCGCGAAATCGACCGCCGGGTGCGTTATCTGCGAAAGCGTCTTGAAGATGTGAAGGTGGTGGCTTATTCGCCGCAGCAGGAAGGCAAGGTATTTTTCGGCGCCTGGGTCGAGATCGAGAATGATGATGGTGAGGCCATGAAGTTTCGCATTGTCGGTTATGACGAAATCTACGGGCGCAACGACTACATCTCGATCGATTCGCCCATGGCCCGTGCCTTGTTGAAGAAGGAAGAGGGTGATGAGGTGGTGGTGCATACACCTACCGGTGAAGCGACCTGGTATGTGAGCAGCATCTCGTACGGACAATAGATTGATGTTGTTTGTGCCGGCCTCTTCGCGGGCACATGTGGCAATCAGGTTTCCCGCAAAACCGCCAGCGGGCTGGCATTCAACGCCCGCCGCGTCCCCAGCACCCCCGCACCGCCCACCAGCAGTGCCCCCGCCAGCGGCAACACAAGCAGCCAAGGATGCGGGCTCCACTGCAAATCGAAGGCATAGCGATACAGCACCAGGGTAATCAGTTCACAACCCACTGCCGCCAACAGCCCACTGGCCGCACCCAGCAAACCGAACTCGATACGCCGCGCCTTCACCAGCAATGGCCGCGCCGCCCCTAGCGCACGCAGCAAGGCACCTTGGCGAATGCGTTCGTCCAGCGTTGCCTGCAAGCCGGCGAACAGCACCGCCAGCCCGGCCGCCAGCACGAACAGCAGCACATACTCCACCGCCAGGGTCACCTGGGCGAGGATGCTGCGCAACTGGTCGAGCAAGGCGTCCACCTGCAGGATGGTCACCGCCGGAAATGCCCGCGACAGCGCCACCACATCCAGGTCGTGGCCGGGTGCCAGGTAGAAACTGGTCAGGTAAGTGGTCGGCAACCCCTGCAGCGTGCCGGGCTGGAAGATCATGTAGAAGTTCGGCTGGAAGCTGTCCCAATGCACGCTGCGCAGGCTGCTGACCCGGGCCTGGCGCTGCTGGCCGCCGATGTCGAAGGTCAGCAGGTCGCCCATGTGCAGTTTCAGGCTGGCGGCCAGCTCTGCTTCCACCGAAACGCCGGGTATTTCGCTGTCGGCCGGCAAGGCTTGCCACCAGCTGCCGGCAGTGAGTTGATTGCCTTCGGGCAGTTCGGCGGCCCAGGTCAGGCTAAGGTCTCGCTGCACGGCGCGTTCACCCGCCGAGTCTTTGCTGACAACTTGCTGCACCGGCTGCTCGTTGATTTGCACCAGGCGCCCGGGCGTAACCGGGTAAAGCGGCGCCGAGGCTGCATTGACCTGGTGCAGGCGTTGCGCGAACGGTTCGCGGTCATCCGGCAGGATGTTCAGGGCGAAATGGTTGGGCGCATCCTTGGGCAGTTGGGCTTGCCAGGTGTCGAGCAGTTCGGCGCGCAGCAGGGCGACCAGGGCCATGGCCAGCAGGATCAGCCCGAAGGCCAGGGCCTGGCCGGCGGCGGCCGTGGGGTGGCGCAGCAGCTGGCCCAACCCCAGGCGCCAGGTCAGCGGTGCGCCGGCCAGCAACTGGCGCAGGCTGCGCAAACCGAGCAACAGCAGGCCGCCGAGCAACAATGCGGCGACCAGGCCGCCACCGAGCAAGGCGAAGGTGAGCAGCAGGTCAAGGCTCAGCCGCCACATGATCAGGCCCAAGGCAAACAGCGCGGCGCCATACACCAGCCAGCTGCTGGGCGGTATCGGCAGCAGGTCGCGGCGCAGCACCCGCAGCGGGGGCACCTGGCCCAGTGCAGCGATCGGCGGCAGGGCGAAACCGGCCAGTGCCACCAGCCCGGTCCCGATGCCGGCCAGGGCGGGAACGACGCCTCCGGCAGGCACCACGCTTGGCAATAGCCCCTGCAGCAGGCGGAACAGGCCCAGCTGGGCCAGCCAGCCGAGCAGGGCGCCGGCCAGGGCGGCGACCAGGCCGAGCATGGCCAGTTGCAGGCAATACAGGCCCAGTGCCTGGCGGCGCGACAGCCCCAGGCAGCGCAGCAGGGCGCTGGCGTCCAGGCGGCGTGCGGCATAGCGGCTGGCCGACAGGGCCACGGCCACGCCCGCCAGCAGCACCGCCACCAGGCTGGCCATGTTCAGGTAGCGTTCGGCCTTGCCCAGGGCGCCACCGATCTGCTGGTTGCCATCGCGGGTGTCGCGCAGGCGCTGGTTGGCGGCCAGGTCTTTTTCCACGGCCTGGCGGTATTGGGCCAGAGCCTCGGTATCGCCACGCCACAGGTCGCGGTAGGTAACCCGGCTACCCGGCTGAATGACGCCAGTGGCCTCGAGGTCGGCCAGGTTCATCATCACCCGGGGGGTAAGGCTGTAGAAGTTGTTGGCGCGGTCCGGTTCGTAGGTCAGCACGCGGCTCATGCGCAGGGTTTTCATGCCGACGTCGATGCTGTCGCCAATCGCCAGCCCCAAGGCGGCCAGCAGGCGGGGCTCGACCCATGCCTCGCCAGGTGCCGGGCCGCCGCCTGGGGTTTCCTCGGCATAGGGTGCCGCTGCGCTGCGTACTTGCCCACGTAGCGGGTAGGCGCCATCGGCAGCCTTTACACTGGACAGCTGGATGCCGTTGTCGCCGCCCACCACGCTGGTGAACTCGACTACCTGCGCGTGGCGCAGGCCAAGGGCCGTGCCGCTATCGATCTGCTGCTCGCGGGCCGGGGCGCTGCCCTGCAGTACCAGGTCGGCACCCAGGAATTCGCTGGCGCGCAGTTGCATGGCACCGTTTAGTCGGGCGCCGAAATAGCCGATGGCGGTGCTGGCGGCCACTGCCACCAGCAGGGCAAAGAACAACACGCGTACTTCGCTGGCGCGAATGTCGCGCAGCAGCTGGCGCAGGGCCAGGCCGCACAGGCGGGACAACGGCATGTGGGTCATCAGGCCTCCACCGGGGCCACCAGGCGCCCCGCGTCCAGGCGGATCTGGCGGCGGCAGCGCCGGGCCAGGCGTTCGTCATGGGTGACCAGCACCAGGGTGGTACCGCGCTCCTTGTTCAACTCGAACAGTAAGTCGCTGATGCGCTCCCCCGTGTGGCTGTCGAGGTTGCCTGTGGGCTCGTCGGCAAACAGCACCGCCGGTTGTGCCGCGAAGGCGCGGGCGATAGCAACCCGCTGCTGCTCACCGCCCGACAGTTGACGAGGCGTGTGGCTCAGGCGTTTGCCGAGGCCGACCCGTTCCAGCAGGGTGCGCGCATGTTCGCGGGCATCCCGGCGGCCGTCCAGCTCCAATGGCAGCATCACGTTTTCCAGGGCGTTGAGGCTGTCGAGCAGCTGGAACGACTGGAACACGAAGCCCACATGTTCGGCGCGCACGCGGGCGCGCTGGTCTTCATCCAGGGGGCCCAGGTCATGGCCGGCAAGGATGACCTGGCCGGCGCTGGGCTGATCGAGGCCGGCAAGCAAACCGAGCAGGGTCGACTTGCCGGAGCCCGAGGCGCCGACGATGGCCAGGCTGTCGCCTTGGGCCAGGTCGAGGGAGAGTGCGTGAAGGATGGTCAGGTCACCTTCCGCGCTGGGGACCACTTTGCTAAGGTTCTGCGCAACGAGAATGCTGGGGCCCATGGAGAATCCGATGCGAGTGTGGTGGTTGAGTGCCGGTCTGGCCCTGTATTGCCTGGCCCAGAGCGCGGCGGCGGGAACACTGCTGGTTGTTGGCGATAGTATCAGCGCCGGTTTTGGCCTGGATAGCCGCCAGGGTTGGGTCTCTTTGTTGCAGACCCGGCTCAAGGACGAAGGTTTCGACGATAAAGTGGTCAACGCCTCGATCAGCGGTGACACCAGTGCAGGTGGCCAGGCGCGGCTGCCGGCGCTGCTTGCAGCCCATAAACCGAGCCTGGTGGTGCTGGAGTTGGGCGGTAACGATGGCTTGCGTGGGCAGCCGCCTGCGCAATTGCAACAAAATCTTGCCTCGATGATTGAAAGCGCGCGTCAGGCCGGTGCCAAGGTGGTGCTGCTGGGCATGCGCCTGCCGCCCAATTATGGCGTGCGCTATACCACCGCATTCGCCA
This sequence comes from Pseudomonas sp. LLC-1, assembly GCF_002992185.1. NCBI lineage: Bacteria > Pseudomonadati > Pseudomonadota > Gammaproteobacteria > Pseudomonadales > Pseudomonadaceae > Pseudomonas > Pseudomonas sp. LLC-1. The sequence continues at coordinate 57,862 of NZ_LUVY01000019.1, forward strand.
AGGTGTATGAACAGCTGGCGGCGGATAAACAGGTGCCATTGGTGCCGTTTTTCCTCGAAGGAATAGGGGGCGTGCCTGAGTTGATGCAGGCCGATGGCATCCACCCGGCCCAGGGGGCCCAGCAGCGCTTGCTGGAAAATGCCTGGCCGGCGATAAAACCCTTGCTCTGACGCTTTAAACGGGGCCGGCTTTCGGCTAATGTTGCGCCCCCCGTTTCGAGTGCCCCCGATGCCGCGCCCTGCCTGGTCCCTGTATGCCTACCAACTGATCGAGCCCGATGAGCAGCTCGACCTGTTCGCCTGCCAGGAAATCCGCGTTCACCTGGTGGCTCGCCAGCTTGAGCTGGGCGTGCCGGTAGACCGCACCTTGTGCGGCGGCCTGCTGCCTGCGCAGCCGCGCTGGTCGGCCGTGCCGCGCGCCATCTACCGTGACAGCCGCCTGTGTGACCTGTGCCGTGCCATCCTCGATGCCCAGCGGCGCGGCATGCGCCCGGTCTGGCCAGAGCTGCAGGCCAGCTGAACGGCAAGCACCTTTCATCATCTGAAACGCTTGCATGGGCGCCAATGCCTCCCGCTTGCATCAAGGCGGGTGTACAATCGTTCCTCTTGACCTATCTTTCGAAGGATTTACCGGATGTTGCCGCGCTTTCCTGCCGTCACCCGTAGCCTGTCCCTGGCCGCCCTGCTGGTAGCGGGCCCCGCTGCTGCGCTGGAATTGCCACTGCCACCGCCCGGTGAAGACATCGTCGGCCAGGTGCATACGATCAAGGCCAAGTACGAGGACACGTTCGCCGACATCGGCACCGCCAACGACCTCGGTTACCTGGAAATGATCGCCGCCAACCCGGGCGTCGACCCGTGGCTGCCGGGCGCCGGTACCGAGATCATCCTGCCGACCCGCTACATCCTGCCGCCGGGCCCGCGTGAAGGTATCGTCATCAACCTGGCCGAGTACCGTATGTATTACTTCCCGAAAGGGCAGAACGTAGTGCATACCTTCCCGCTGGGTATTGGCCGTGAGGGGTGGGGTTCGCCGATCGCCAACACCAAGATCACCGCCAAGACGCCGAACCCGACCTGGACGCCGCCTGCATCCATCCGTAAAGAACACGCTGCAGACGGCGACATCCTGCCGGCTGTGGTGCCGGCAGGTCCGGATAACCCGCTGGGGCCGTTCAAGTTCACCTTGGGCGTGCCGGGCTACCTGATCCACGGGTCGAACAAGAAGTTCGGCATCGGCATGCGTACCAGCCACGGTTGCTTCCGCATGCTCAACAACAACGTGCTGGAACTGTCGAAGATGGTGCCGGTCGGTACGCCGGTACGCATCATCAACGAGCCCTACAAGTTCGGTATCAGTGGCGGCAAGGTCTATCTGGAGGCGCACACGCCGCTGGACGATCAGGGTAACCCGTCGGTGGTCGACAAACACACTGCGGTTATCAACGCCTTGCTCAAGCGGGAAGACCTGGCCAACAACCTGCGCATGAACTGGGACATGGTGCGTGACGTGGTGGCTGCAGAAGATGGCATGCCGGTAGAAATTGCCGTGCCGGTGCAAAACCAGGGCAATGCGCCGATGGTGACGAGCATACCGCCCGAACTGCAGTAAGGTATTCGCGACACACCCGGGCCCGCCTTAGTGCGGGCCTTTTCGTATCTGCGTGACGCGTTTGCCTTGTTTGCAGGCAATAAAAAAGCCGACCCACAAGTGGGTCGGCTCCATAACAATCCGTGAGGATTATTACTTGCGGCTGGCTTTGTCCAGCATACGCAGGGCGCGCTCATTGGCTTCGTCAGCGGTCTGCTGAGCCTTCTGAGCGGCTGCCAGTGCGTCGTCAGCCTTACGGTAGGCTTCGTCAGCACGAGCTTGAGCGCGAGCTGCTGCGTCTTCAGTCGCAGTCAGACGAGCTTCGGTTTCTTTGGATACGCTGCTGCAACCGGTAGCCAGAACTGCGGCCAGAGCCAGAGCAGAGAATTTCAGAACGTTGTTCATCGTGTTCCCCTTCAAGGACTTTCTATTAAATAGCCATCTCTCAGGAAAAGAGAAACTGGCCGGCGTACATAGTACCCATTACTTGTAGTAAGTAAACTGACTGAGCGCAAGAACTGCAAAAAAAATGTTGCTTGACGCCGTGCCGACAAGATTTGCGACGCGTGTGTGAAAAAAACGTGCAGGGTTCGCAAGCGGTTGTACTACAGGAACTTTTTTGTTGAACTAAGGGTGACTTTAACTGTCCTTCGACGTCTTAAGCCCTACAACATCCGGTGGCTGTTGAACGTGCAGGGAAGAGTCGCTTTCCGGGCATTTTCGCCATTTTTAGCCGCTACCACCTTGAGCAATCCCGTTTGCGGCGCCTACTATCTTGTGAGTGCCAGAGGATCCGAACGATTGCAATCGTCCAGAGGTCGAAGGGGCAACAGGTGGCATAGAGGATTCTGTGCCGGATAAACCACCATCGGTGAAGGTATGGGTCTGCCGAGAAGACCTGCGAGGAGTAGTGATGAGCGAAGCGCTGACCATCCACCATGACCAGGCCGGTCATCAGTTCGAGACCAACGTGGACGGTCATCGTGCCTATCTGACGTACATGGATCTGGGCAAGCAGACGCTGGACATCTATCGCACCTTCGTGCCGAACGCCTTGCGGGGCCGCGGGATTGCCGCCGCGCTGACCGAGCAGGCCTTGGCGTACGCCGAGCAGATGGGCTACACGGTCATTCCGTCCTGCTCGTATGTGGAACGCTACATGGAGCGCCAGCAGCGGCATTCCAGCAAGGCCTGAGCTGCCGAAAGGCATCAGATACAAAAACGCCGGGCAATGCCCGGCGTTTTGTTTATTGCAATGCTCAGCCGCGCTTACGTTGCGGTAGCACATCCTTCAGCTTGGTACGCATGCTGCGCAGCGTTTTCTCGGTAGCCGACCAGTCGATGCAGGCATCGGTGATCGATACACCATACTGCAGCTCTTCCAGGTTTTTCGGGATCGACTGGCAGCCCCAGTTCAGGTGGCTCTCGACCATCAGGCCGATGATCGACTGGTTGCCTTCGAGGATCTGGTTGGCAACGTTCTCCATCACCAACGGTTGCAGGGCCGGGTCCTTGTTGGAGTTGGCGTGGCTGCAATCGACCATGATGTTGGCCTTGATCTTGGCTTTGGCCAGGTCCTGCTCGCACAGGGCGACGCTGACCGAGTCGTAGTTCGGCTTGCCGTTGCCGCCGCGCAGTACCACGTGGCCGTAAGGGTTGCCCTTGGTGGTGACGATCGACACACCGCCTTCCTGGTTGATGCCAAGGAAGCGGTGTGGCTTGGACACCGACTGCAAGGCGTTGATGGCAACGGTCAGGCCGCCGTCGGTGCCGTTCTTGAAGCCGACCGCTGAAGACAGGCCCGAGGCCATCTCGCGGTGGGTTTGCGATTCGGTGGTGCGGGCGCCGATGGCCGACCAGCTGATCAGGTCTTGCAGGTATTGCGGCGAAATCGGGTCGAGCGCCTCGGTGGCGGTCGGCAGGCCCATCTCGGCCAGGTCCAGCAGCAGCTGACGGCCAATGTGCAGGCCGTCCTGGATCTTGAACGAGTCATCCAGGTACGGGTCGTTGATCAGGCCTTTCCAGCCCACGGTGGTGCGTGGCTTTTCGAAGTACACGCGCATGACCAGGTACAGCGTATCGGACACTTCTTCGGCCAGCACTTTCAGGCGCTCGGCGTATTCGTGGGCGGCCTTGATGTCGTGGATGGAGCAAGGGCCGACCACGACGAACAGGCGATGGTCCTTGCCGTCGAGAATATTGCGCACCACTTCACGGCCGGCAGTTACGGTCTGCAGGGCCTTGGCGCTGAGGGGGATTTCCTTCTTGAGCTGATCGGGGGTGATCAGGGTCTCGTTGGAGGCAACGTTCAAGTCATCGATCGGTAAATCAGCCATCGTGTTACTCGTCAGGTCACGGGTGCCGGCCGCCAGCTATCCCCGTGCGGCCCAGCAGCAAGAATATTCGCAGCGGGGAGCCGAACCTTAGCGCGTTACAGGTGGCGCGACAATGGGCTTGGCCCAGTCATTGTGGGGTTTTTCCCTGATCGAGTGCGTTGAGCGCGAATGGGCTGCCCAGCGCTGCGTAACCTGTGTAAAAAGAGGGCTGACTTTATACTCGGAGATCGGCATGCATCCGCACACCCCTCGCATCGGTATCATCGGCAGTGGCGCCATCGGCGGTTTCTATGGGTTGATGCTGGCCCGGGCCGGTTTCGATGTGCATTTTCTGTTGCGCAGCGAGTACCAGGCCGTCAGTGAGCAAGGGCTGACCCTGGACAGTGACGTGCATGGTGCGTTGCAGATGCAGGTACAAGCCTATGCCAGTGCCGCCGACATGCCGCCTTGCGACTGGTTGCTGATCGGTGCCAAGGCCACCAGCAATGATCAGCTGGCACCGCTGATCGTGCAGGCCGCCGCACCCGGCGCCAAGGTCATACTGCTGCAGAACGGCCTGGGCGTAGAGGAGCAATTGCGCCCGGCCTTGCGTAGCGACATGCATCTGCTGGGCGGCCTGTGCTTCATCTGTGTCAACCGTCATGCGCCAGGTGTGATCCGCCATCAGGCACTCGGTGCTGTCAACCTGGGTTACCACAGTGGGCCGGCAAGTGATGGCGGTGCCGCGCTGGTCGGTGAGGGGGTGGCGTTGTTCAAGCGCGCGGGCATCGATTCGCAGGCCATGCCAAATCTCGACTCGGCGCGCTGGCAGAAGCTGGTGTGGAACGTGCCCTACAATGGCCTGTCGGTGCTGCTGGGGGCCAGCACCACGCCGCTGATGGCAGACAGTCACAGCCGTGATCTCATCCAGGCATTGATGGCCGAGGTGGTGCAGGGCGCCGCAGCCTGTGGCCACGTGTTGCCCGAGGGCTATGCCGAGCACTTGTTCCAGGTAACCGAGCGCATGCCCGACTACTGGCCAAGCATGTATCACGACCATGCGTTCAAACGCCCACTGGAATTGCAGGCCATCTATGCCGAGCCGCTGGCCCGTGCGCGTGCGGCAGGCTGCTGCTTGCCGCGTATGGAAATGCTCTATCAGGCGCTGAGCTTCCTCGACAGCAACCACCGGCCTCACTGAGGGCGGCACTGACCTCGGCTGGGCGCTTCAGCCCGCGCCAGTAGCGCGCCGGACGGCAAAGCGTGCATCCGGCGCGCTGCTAAGCTGAAGCTTGCTCTGCCGCTGCGGCAGTCGAGGAGGTCGAATGATCCGCTCCATGCTGTACGCCACCGACCTCGGTGTCTACGCACCTTTTGTGATGCAACACGCGCTGGCCCTGGCGCGTACGTTCAATGCCGAGTTGTATGTGATCCATGCAGTGGAACCCATGGGGCAGTTCGCCGAATCCCTCCTGCAAAGCTACCTTGATGAGCAGACGCTCGACCAGTTGCACAGCCAGGGCGTGAACACGGTGATGGCCAACATCGAGCAGCGCGTGCTGGAAAACTTTCGTGACGAGCTGGGCGAGGAGGCCGACCTCGCGGTGATCAAGGCGGTGCGGGTGCGCCAGGGTGACCCCGCACAGGTAATCCTTGACCAGGCACAACGGCTGAGTGTCGACCTGCTGATTTTCGGCAGCCACAGCGCCGGAGCGGGCGTGGATGTACCCCTGGGGCGCACGGCGGTACGGCTGCTGCAGCTGTCACCGGTGCCGGTGTACATGGTGCCGTTGGCACAGCACTTGGGGCGTAGGAAAGCATGAAGATGGCTGTAGGCTATTTCCGGGGGCATGTAACAAAATAGTTCTAGATTTATTTCCAGAACCACTAATATAGTTATATATCGTCGCTGCCTGCTGCCGCGGACTCATCGCTGAACCGAGGGGAACCTATGAAGCTTCAACAACTGCGCTACATCTGGGAAGTGGCGCACCATGACCTCAACGTCTCCGCGACGGCGCAGAGCCTGTATACCTCCCAGCCAGGTATCAGCAAGCAGATCCGCCTGCTCGAAGACGAACTGGGTGTTGAAGTCTTTGCGCGTAGCGGCAAGCACCTGACCCGCGTCACGCCGGCCGGTGAGCGCATCATCAATACCGCTGGCGAAATCCTGCGCAAGGTCGAAAGCATCAAGCAGATTGCCCAGGAGTTCTCCAACGAGAAGAAGGGCACGCTGTCCATCGCCACCACCCACACCCAGGCGCGCTATGCCTTGCCGCCGGTGATCAGCAGCTTCATCAAGCAGTACCCGGAAGTGTCCCTGCACATGCACCAGGGTTCGCCCATGCAGATCGCCGAGATGGCAGCAGACGGCACGGTAGACTTCGCCATCGCCACCGAGGCCCTGGAGCTGTTCGGCGACCTGATCATGATGCCGTGCTACAAGTGGAACCGTTGCGTGGTGGTGCCGCAGGGTCACCCGCTGGCCAAGCTGCCGAAACTCACTCTGGAAGCGGTTGCCGAATACCCGATCGTTACCTATGTGTTCGGCTTTACCGGGCGCTCGAAGCTGGACGAAGCGTTCAACCACCGCGGCCTCACGCCGAAAGTGGTGTTCACCGCGGCCGACGCCGACGTTATCAAGACCTATGTGCGCCTGGGGCTGGGCGTGGGTATCGTCGCGGGCATGGCTGTAGATGCCAAGCTCGACAGTGACCTGGTGGCGCTGGATGCCAGCGAGCTGTTCGAGGCCAGTATCACGAAGATCGGCTTCCGCCGTGGCACCTTCCTGCGTGGCTTCATGTGCGACTTCATCGAGAAGTTCGCCCCGCACCTGACCCGCGAAGTGATGGCCAAGGCCATTCAGTGCCATAACAAGCAAGAGCTTGAAGATCTGTTTGCAGGCGTTGAACTGCCGGTGCACTGATCCAATAATGCTGGGGCCGCTTTGCGGCCCATCGCAGGCAAGCCAGCTCCCACAGGTTTACCGTTGCCTCAAGGCTTGTGATCTTCCTGTGGGAGCTGGCTTGCCGGCGATGGGGCGCGAAGCGGCCCCAACAATTTCAAGCCTTGCTGATCAGGTTGCCCGCGTGCAACCCGCATTCCTTCTGTGTCGACTCTTCCCACCACCAGCGCCCCTCGCGCTCATGCTGGTTCGGCAGCACCGGCCGGGTGCAAGGCTCGCAGCCAATGCTGATGAAGCCGCGTTCATGCAGGCTGTTGTACGGCAGCTCAAGCATGCGGATATAACCCCACACTTCCTCGCTGCTCATCTGCGCCAGCGGGTTGAACTTGTACAGCGTGCGCTCGGGTGTGGAGAAGGCGCTGTCGATTTCCAGTGCCGCGACCTGGCTGCGGGTGCCCGGGCTCTGGTCGCGGCGCTGGCCGGTGGCCCAGGCGCTCACGGTGGCCAGCTTGCGGCGCAGCGGTTCGATCTTGCGGATGCCGCAGCACTCGCCGTGGCCGTCCTTGTAGAAGCTGAACAGGCCCTTTTCTTTCACGAACGGGTCAAGCCTGTCGCGGTCCGGGCTGAGGATTTCGATTGGCAGGTTGTACTGCTCGCGCACCTGGTCGATGAACCGGTAGGTCTCCGGGTGCAGTCGGCCGGTGTCGAGGCTGAACACCTTGACCTGCTTGTTCAGCTTCCAGGCCATGTCGACCAGCACCACGTCCTCGGCGCCGCTGAAAGAGATCCACAGGTCATCGCCAAAGTGCTCGAAGGCAAGCTTGAGGATGTCCTGCGGGGACTTGTTGGCATAGGTCGCGGCCAGGGCGGCGACGTCGAAGGGTTGGCTCATCAGGCGGTTTCCATCTTGGCTGTGGCGCTGTGCGCTCGTAGTAAGGTGATGGTAACAAAAAAACGCGGGCTAGACGGACTCACAAGCCCTGCAAGGTCTGCATCAACACCCGCACTTTGGCGATCGACTCTTCATATTCGGCTTGCCATTCGGAGTCGGCCACGACCGCGCCGCCACCCCAGCAGCTGACCTGGCCGTCTTTGACCAGCAGGCTGCGAATGGCAATCGAGCTGTCCATCTCGCCGCGCACATCCACATACAGCAGCGAGCCGCAGTACAGCGCCCGACGCGCGGGTTCCAGCTCGTCGATGATCTGCATGGCGCGAATTTTCGGCGCGCCGGTGATCGAGCCGCCGGGGAAGCTGTCGCCGATCAGGTCCAGGGCATCCTTGTCGCTGGCAAGCTGGCCGGTGACACTGCTGACCAGGTGATGGACGTTGGGGTAGCTCTCCAGGCTGAACAGCTCCGGTACTTTCACCGAGCCGATTTCGCAGGTGCGCCCCAGGTCGTTGCGCAGAAGGTCGACGATCATCAGGTTTTCCGAGCGGTCCTTGGGGCTGCGCAGCAGCTCCTCGGCATTGCGTGCGTCTTCACCTGGGTCGCTGGCGCGCGGCCGGGTGCCTTTGATTGGCCGGGTTTCCACCTGGCCCTGGCTGACACGGATGAAGCGCTCGGGCGAAAAGCTCAGCAAGGCGCTGCCGTCAGCCAATTGCTGGTAGCCGGAAAACGGCGTGGGGCATGCCTTGCGCAGGGCCTGGTAGGCTCGCCAGGGGTCGCCCTGGCAGGGGGCGCGGAAGCGTTGAGTCAGGTTGATCTGGTAGCAGTCACCGGCCTGGATGTAGCGCTGTACCTGGTCGAAAGCGGCTTTGTACTGTTCTGGCTGCAGGTCACCAGCCATTGGGGCGAGCAACTGGAAGTCACCGGTTTCGGTGCAGCTACTGCCTTCGAACAGGTTGATCAGGCGTTCTCGCTCGTCGCTTGCCAGGCTCGGGTGGAACACCAGCTGGCTGGTGCCGTGCAGGTGGTCGCTGACCAGTGCCCAGGCGTAGAGGCCCAGTTGCGCGTCAGGCAGGCCGAGGTCGTCCACAGCCAGGCTTGGCAGGTGTTCCAGTCGGCGGCCGAAGTCGTAGCTCAGGTAGCCGATCAGGCCACCGGCAAAGGGCAGTTCAACGCCCTTGGGCAAGCTGGCGTGGCCCAGTTGCGCCAGGCCGGCACGCAGACGCTGAAGGAATGCGCGGCCGCCTTCATCGGGCTGCGCTTGCAGCTGTTGCAGCGGCCAGGCGCTGAGCAGGTCGAAGCGACCGCGTTCGGCGCCGGGGCGGGCGCTGTCGAGCAGGATCGCACCGGGGGCCAGGCGCAGGCGGGCGAAATAGGCGGCAGGGTCGGGCTGGTAGGGCAGGGGGTGCAGCGTACAGGTCGGCATCAGTGTGGACGGCGATGTAAAAGCGAGGAGGGCGATTGTAGACCTGTGTAGGAAAAGCGCCTAGCACTGGGCGCGACATTCAACATTGTGTTTTATGCAGGGGCCGCGATGCGGCCCCGGCAATTCAGCGGTTAGGCACGTGCCCGAACAACCCCTGTGCTACCCGAACGCGCTGTTCGGCATCTTCGGTAATGCCGTCCTTGGCCAGTGCTTCGATGTGCGCTTCGATGGCGTGGGTGCGCTGGGTCAGGCCGCAGTCGTTGGCAATCTGGATGTTCAGGCCCGGGCGGGCGTTGAGTTCCAGAATCAGCGGGCCTTTGTCCTGGTCCAGCACCATGTCCACGCCAATGTAGCCCAGGCCGCACAGCTCATAGCAGCCGGCCGCCAGCTTCATGAAGCCGTCCCAGTTTGGCAGTTGCACGCCGTCCACCGCGTTGGTGGTGTCCGGGTGCTTGCTGATGATGTTGTTCAGCCAGGTGCCGCGCAGGGTCACGCCGGTGGCCAGGTCGACACCCACGCCGATGGCGCCCTGGTGCAGGTTGGCCTTGCCGCCGGACTGGCGGGTCGGCAGGCGCAGCATGGCCATGACCGGGTAGCCCATCAGCACGATGATGCGGATGTCCGGCACGCCTTCGTAGCTGATGCTCTTGAAGATCTGGTCGGGGGTGACCCGGTATTCGATCAGTGCGCGGTCGCGGTGGCCGCCCAGCGAGTACAGGCCGGTGAGGATGCTCGAGATCTGGTGCTCGATTTCCTCATGGCTGATGATCTTCCCCGACACGGTGCGGTAGCGGTCCTCAAAGCGGTCAGCGATGACCAGGATGCCATCACCGCCGGCACCCTGCGCCGGCTTGATGACGAAGTCGCTGCGCCCGCCAATGATCTGGTCGAGCTTTTCGATCTCTTTTTCGGTCTCGATGATGCCGTACATTTCCGGCACATGGATGCCGGCCGCCAGGGCACGCTCCTTGGTGATGATCTTGTCGTCGACAATCGGGTACAGGTGGCGCTTGTTGTACTTCAACACGTAGTCCGCGTTGCGCCGGTTGATACCCATGATGCCCCGGGCCTCCAGGGCTTTCCACGTCTTGATCAGGCCAAACATCAGGCGTCAGCCTTCTTCAGGAATGCCTTGAAGCGCACGAGCTCGGTCAGGCGGTAACCGCGGTAGCGGCCCATCGCCAGCATGAAGCCCACCAGGATCAACAGCACGGCAGGGAAGGTGAACACGAAGTACACCAGTTCCGGCACCATCATCAGCAGGTGCGCAAGCGACGCGGCGAACAGGGTGCCGATGGCCACTTTCATGGCATGGCCACCGCCACGTTCTTCCCAGGTAATGGACAGGCGTTCGATGGTCATGGTCAGGATCACCATCGGGAACAATGCCACCGACAGCCCGCGCTCCAGGCCCAGCTTGTGGCTGAACAGGCTGATGGCGGCGATGAGCACCACGACAAAGGTGAGTACCACCGACAGGCGCGGCAGCATCTGCAGCTTGAGGTGTTCCAGGTACGAGCGCAGCGACAGGCCCAAGGCTGTGATGACCGTGAACAGCACGATGCCGAAGCCCAGCTGGGTCTCGCGGAAGGCCAGGGCGATCAGCACCGGGGTGAAGGTGCCCAGGGTCTGCAGGCCGATCAGGTTGCGCAATACCAGGATCACCAGCACGCCGATCGGGATCATCACCATGATCATGAAGGTTTGCTGGGTCTGCAGCGGCAAGCCGTACAGCGAGTATTCGAGGAAGTCGGCGTCGGTGTTCTCGTCGGTCAGCTTGGCCAGGCGGATGGCGTTCATCTCGCTGTTGTTCATGCTGAAGGTGACGTTGGCTTTCTTGCCGCCATCGACGGTGATCAGGTTGTCGTCACCGGTCCACCACAGCAGGCGGTCGCTGGGCAGGCCCTGCTCGCCGGTGTCCGGGTTGAAGTACAGCCAGTCGTTACCGTTGAAGCTGCGCAGCCACAGTTCCGGGGTTTGCGGGGTATCGGCCACCAGGCGGATGGTGTGCACCTTCTCCATCGGCACATGGGCAATCGACAGCAGCAGGTCGATGATCTGGGCCTTTTTCATTGGCGAGGTGTCGCCGGCCAGCAGCAGCTTGACGTTGTCGTCGTTGAGGTTGTTGACCCGCTTGATGGTCTCGCTGACGAAGGTCTCGACGTCGGCGGAGTGCTGGCGAATCGGCGCCATCAGGGCTTCGGCGGCAATCTTCTCGGGGCCTTCGATCGCCAGGCTGTCACGGAAGGTCGGGCCTTTGACCGTGGTCTTCTCGTTGCTGTAGCGCTTGGTCAGCACCAGGCGGTAGTACAGGGTCTGGTTGCCGCTGGCGCGGCGGGCCGACCAGGTAACCTTGCGGTTGCCGTCGGCGCGGTTGACGCTGACACCGTAGTTGTTGGAGATGAAGCTCTCGTTGAGGCTGACGTAGTCGCGGTTCAGCGGTGGCACGAACATCTGCACCTTGACCGGGTCCTTGGTGCTGGCCACGAACTCGACCTTGGCGTCGATGTTCCACAGGTCGTCGGTTTCATCCTCGGTCACCGGGATGCCGAGGAAGAAGATCTGATAAGCCGTGACCGCCACGCCCAGTAGCACCAGCACGGTGATCAGGACTTTCAGATGGAGGGTAAGAGAGCGCATCGGGATTACTCTGCTTTGGGAGCGTCGGTGGCACAGGCAGGTTTGCCGGCCGCATATTTAAGGCTTGGGTCGACCAGCGCGTCGAAGTGCTTGAGCGCCTCGGAGCCGATCAGCAGCGGGAACTGGAACGCGCTGCGGTCGGTGAGGTTGACTTCGATGGTGCGCATGGCCTGGCCCATGCAGATTTCGAGTTCGATGACCGGGCGGGCGGTATAGGCCTTGCCCGATTCTGCATCATAGTCGCCGGCCCGGCGCTTGATCTTGCTCACGCGTGCAAGTGGGCGTTCGATCGGGTGCGAGTGCGCCGCATCGATGGCCAGGTAGAAGCGCACCCAGCTTTCACCGTTGCGCTTGAAGCGCTTGATGTCGCGGGCGCTGAGCGATGCGGTCTTGGCACCGGTGTCGAGCTTGGCGGCCACTTCCAGGTCCAGGTCGCCCAGGCGGGCGTATTCGTTGAGACCATACACGGTCTTGCCCGCCGCCTGGCCAAGGGCCGGTAGCAGGGTGAGGCATAGCAGCAATAAAACGGGTGTAAGTCTCATAATCCTGGCGCGGTGCGGTGCAAGGTTCGGGCTATGTTAAGGGCAAGGCGACTGGCAACGACTGCGCAAGCTTCCTCGTTTATCTGTCAACAAGCATGAATGGATGACAGACAGGCTATCCATACCCCATCGGAGGCGCGGCATTCTATCACGCCGACGTCTTGACGCCAGCGGTGCGCGATCTGACAGCATTGAGAGGGTGATAGTTCGTTCTTAGACGATTGTCGACAATATTCATTTTGTCTTTGACTTGGAGGGCTCTGTTCGTTAATTTCTGGCGAAGAGTTTTTCAAGGTGTCGACAATATGCAGGACCTTTCCACCCCCAGCCCGGTGCAGGCAGACGAAACGGAAACCCTTTCCGAAAACGTCTTCCGGCGCATCCAGGCGGCCATCGTCAAAGGTGAAATCGCCCCTGGCAGCAAGATCTCCGAGCCGGAGCTGGCGCGTACCTATGGCATCAGCCGCGGGCCGCTGCGCGAGGCCATCCACCGCCTTGAAGGCCAGCGCCTGCTGGTGCGCGTGCCGCATGTGGGGGCGCGGGTTGTGTCACTCAACCATGCCGAGCTGATCGAGCTGTACGAAATCCGTGAATCGCTCGAAGGCATGGCCTGCCGGCTGGCTGCCGAGCGCATGAGCCAGGCAGACATCGACGAGCTGCGCCGGGTGCTCGACACCCACGAGCGCGATGCCGCGTTCCAGGCCGGCCTGGGTTATTACCAGCAGGAAGGCGACTACGACTTCCATTACCGGATTATCCAGGGCAGCGGCAACCAGACCCTGGTCAAGATGCTGTGTGGCGAGCTGTACCAGCTGGTGCGCATGTACCGCATTCAGTTCTCGGCCACGCCCAACCGCCCACGCCAGGCGTTTTCCGAGCACCACCGCATTCTCGATGCCATCGCCGACCGTGACGGCGAACTGGCCGAACTCCTGATGCGCCGCCACATCGGCGCGTCCAAGCGCAATATCGAGCGTCACTACCTGGACGCCCACAACAACAGCCCACGAGGTGAGAAATGACTGTGAAGAGCACCCCCGGTCAGCGTTTCCGCGATGCCGTTGCCGCTGAGCACCCGCTGCAGGTGGTTGGCACCATCAACGCCAACCACGCCCTGCTGGCCAAGCGCGCCGGCTTCAAGGCCATCTACCTGTCCGGTGGCGGCGTGGCCGCCGGCTCCCTGGGCCTGCCGGACCTGGGCATCAGTGGCCTGGACGACGTGCTCACCGACGTGCGCCGTATCACCGACGTGTGCGACCTGCCGCTGCTGGTGGATGTCGACACCGGCTTCGGTGCCTCGGCCTTCAACGTTGCCCGCACCGTGCGTTCGATGAGCAAGTTCGGTGCCGCCGCCATCCATATCGAGGACCAGGTGGGCGCCAAGCGCTGTGGTCACCGGCCGAACAAGGAAATCGTCAGCCAGCAGGAAATGGTCGACCGCATCAAGGCCGCCGTCGATGCCCGCACTGATGACAGCTTCGTGATCATGGCGCGTACCGATGCCCTGGCCGTCGAAGGCCTGAACGCGGCCCTGGACCGTGCCGAGGCCTGTATCGAAGCGGGCGCTGACATGATCTTCCCGGAAGCCATCACCGAACTGCAGATGTACAAGACGTTCGCTGACCGGGTGAAGGCACCGATCCTGGCCAACATCACCGAGTTCGGCGCCACGCCGCTGTACACCACCGAAGAGCTGGCCTCGGTTGACGTGTCGCTGGTGCTGTACCCGCTGTCGGCGTTCCGTGCCATGAACAAGGCAGCCGAGAACGTGTACACCGCACTGCGCCGCGACGGCACGCAGAAAAACGTGATCGACACCATGCAGACCCGCATGGAGCTCTACGATGCCATTGGTTACCACGCCTTCGAGCAGAGCCTCGATGCGCTGTTTGCCCAGAAGAAGGGCTGAGCAACACCCCGAATTAGCCAGAAAGCATCCATAACAAATTCAAGAAAGGAGAATCACCGTGGCCGAAGCAAAAGTACTCAGTGGCGCAGGCCTGCGCGGCCAAGTGGCTGGCCAGACCGCACTGTCGACCGTGGGCCAGGCCGGTGCCGGGCTGACCTACCGTGGTTATGACGTGCGTGACCTGGCGGCCGGTGCCGAATTCGAAGAAGTCGCCTACCTGCTGCTGTACGGCGAGCTGCCAACCCAGGCCGAACTGGCGGATTACAAGCGCAAGCTCAAGGGCCTGCGTGACCTGCCGCAAGCGTTGAAGGAAGTGCTGGAGCGCATCCCGCGTGACGCTCACCCGATGGACGTGATGCGCACGGGTTGCTCCGTGCTGGGCACCCTGGAGCCCGAGCTAACCTTCGAGGCCCAGCGCGACAAGACTGACCGCTTGCTGGCACTGTTCCCGGCCGTGATGTGCTACTGGTACCGCTTCACCCATGATGGTGTGCGCATCGATTGCACCAGCGACGAAGACACCCTCGGTGGCCACTTCCTGCACCTGCTGCATGGCAAGAAGCCGAGCGAGCTGCACGTCAAGGTGATGAACGTGTCGCTGATCCTGTACGCCGAGCACGAGTTCAACGCCTCGACCTTCACTGCCCGCGTCTGTGCCTCGACCCTGTCCGACCTGTACTCCTGCGTCACCGCTGCCATCGGCTCGCTGCGCGGCCCGCTGCACGGCGGTGCCAATGAGGCGGCCATGGAGCTGATCGAGCGTTTCCAGAGCCCGCAGGAAGCCACCGCCGAGCTGCTGCGCATGCTGGAGCGCAAGGACAAGATCATGGGCTTTGGCCACGCGATCTACAAAGAGTCCGACCCGCGCAACGAGGTGATCAAGGGCTGGTCGAAGCAGTTGGCCGACGAAGTGGGTGACAAGGTGCTGTACCCGGTGTCCGAAGCCATCGACAAGACCATGTGGGAGCAGAAACGCCTGTTCCCCAACGCCGATTTCTACCATGCCTCGGCGTACCACTTCATGGGCATTCCGACCAAGCTGTTCACCCCGATCTTCGTCTGCTCGCGCCTGACCGGCTGGGCGGCGCACGTCTTCGAACAGCGCGCCAACAACCGCATCATCCGCCCGAGTGCCGAGTATATCGGCGTCGAGCAGCGCCAGTTCGTGCCGATCGAGCAGCGCTGAGTCATAGATTGCTGGGGCTGCTGCGCAGCCCTTTCGCGACACAAGGCCGCTCCCACAGGGACGGCGCAGTACCTGTGGGAGCGGCCTTGTGTCGCGAAAGGGGCGCGTAGCGCCCCCGAGGCCATAGCCGCACCTGCCCCCGAATACCGTGACCGAGCCTGATAACGATATGAACACTGCATTCCGCAAGCACCTGCCAGGCACCGGCCTGGACTACTTCGATGCCCGTGCGGCGGTCGAGGCGATCAAGCCCGGCGCCTACGACGGCCTGCCATACACCTCCCGCGTGCTCGCCGAAAACCTGGTGCGCCGCTGCGATCCGGCCACCCTCGATGCCTCGCTGAGCCAACTGATCGAGCGCAAGCGCGACCTCGACTTCCCTTGGTTCCCGGCCCGCGTGGTGTGCCACGACATCCTCGGCCAGACCGCGCTGGTCGACCTTGCCGGCCTGCGTGACGCCATTGCCGATAAAGGCGGTGACCCGGCCGCGGTCAACCCGGTGGTGCCGGTGCAGCTGATCGTCGACCACTCGCTGGCCGTCGAGTGCGGTGGCTTCGACCCACAGGCGTTCGAAAAGAACCGCGCCATCGAAGACCGCCGTAACGAAGACCGCTTCCACTTCATCAACTGGACCAAGAAGGCGTTCAAGAACGTCGACGTGATCCAGCCGGGCAACGGCATCATGCACCAGATCAACCTGGAGAAGATGTCGCCAGTGATTCACAACGACCGTGGCGTGGCCTACCCGGACACCTGCGTCGGCACCGACAGCCACACCCCGCATGTCGACGCCCTGGGCGTGATCGCCATCGGCGTGGGCGGCCTGGAAGCCGAGAACGTGATGCTCGGCCGCGCCTCGTGGATGCGCCTGCCGGAAATCGTCGGCGTCGAGCTGACGGGCAAGCTGGCACCGAACATCACCGCCACCGACCTGGTGCTGGCCCTGACCGAATTCCTGCGCAAGCAGAAGGTGGTCGGCGCGTATCTGGAGTTCCACGGTGAGGGGGCCCGCGCCCTGACCTTGGGCGACCGCGCCACCATTTCCAACATGGCCCCGGAATACGGTGCCACCGCAGCTATGTTCGCCATCGACCAGCAGACCATCGACTACCTGCGCCTGACCGGCCGCGAAGAGCAGCAGGTCAAGCTGGTCGAGACCTACGCCAAGGCCGCCGGCCTGTGGGCCGACAGCCTGGGCGGCGCCGTCTACGAGCGCACCCTGAGCTTCGACCTGTCGAGCGTGGTGCGAAACATGGCCGGGCCGTCCAACCCACACGCCCGTGTGGCCACCAGTGACCTGGCAGCCAAGGGCATTGCCGGCAATTGGGAAGACGTGCCAGGGCAAATGCCTGACGGCGCGGTGATCATCGCCGCCATCACCAGCTGCACCAACACCAGCAACCCGCGCAACGTGATTGCCGCAGGCCTGATCGCACGCAATGCCAACAGGCTGGGCCTGGCCCGCAAGCCGTGGGTCAAGTCGTCGCTGGCACCGGGCTCCAAGGCCGTGCAGCTGTACCTGGAAGAGGCGGGTCTGGAGAAGGAGCTGGAGCAACTGGGCTTTGGTATCGTCGCCTTCGCCTGCACCACCTGCAACGGCATGTCCGGCGCCCTGGACCCGGTAATCCAGCAAGAAATCATCGACCGCGACCTGTACGCCACCGCCGTGCTGTCGGGTAACCGCAACTTCGACGGGCGTATCCACCCGTATGCCAAGCAGGCCTTCCTGGCGTCCCCGCCACTGGTGGTGGCCTATGCCATTGCCGGCACCATCCGCTTCGACATCGAGAAAGATGTGCTGGGTGTGGTTGATGGCAAGGAAATCCGCCTCAAGGACATCTGGCCGAGCGATGAAGAGATCGACGCCGTGGTGCGTGCTGCGGTCAAGCCAGAGCAGTTCCGCAAGGTGTACATCCCGATGTTCGCCATCGAGGAAGACCGTGGGCCGAAGGTGGCGCCGCTGTACGACTGGCGCCCGATGAGCACCTACATCCGCCGCCCGCCCTATTGGGAAGGTGCCCTGGCCGGTGAGCGCACCCTGCGCGGCATGCGCCCGCTGGCGGTGTTGCCGGACAACATCACCACCGACCACCTGTCGCCGTCCAACGCCATCATGCTCGACAGCGCCGCTGGCGAGTACCTGGCGAAAATGGGGCTGCCGGAAGAAGACTTCAACTCCTACGCCACCCACCGTGGCGACCACCTGACCGCCCAGCGTGCCACCTTCGCCAACCCCAAGCTGTTCAACGAAATGGTGCGCAAGGATGACGGCAGCGTGAAGCAGGGTTCGCTGGCGCGTATCGAGCCGGAAGGCAAGGTCACCCGCATGTGGGAGGCCATCGAAACCTACATGCAGCGCAAGCAGCCGCTGATCATCGTGGCCGGCGCCGACTACGGCCAGGGTTCGTCCCGTGACTGGGCGGCCAAGGGCGTGCGTTTGGCGGGTGTCGAGGCGATCGTGGCCGAAGGCTTCGAGCGCATTCACCGCACCAACCTGGTGGGCATGGGCGTGCTGCCGCTGGAGTTCAAGCCGGGCACCGACCGCAAGACCCTGGGCCTGGACGGTAGCGAGACGTATGACGTGCTGGGCGCGCGTACGCCACGGGCGACCCTGACGTTGGTGGTTACCCGCGCCAATGGCGAGCGCCTGGAAGTGCCGGTGACCTGCCGCCTGGACACCGCCGAGGAAGTGTCGATCTACGAGGCGGGGGGGGTGCTGCAGCGCTTTGCCCAGGACTTCCTCGAAGCGACCGCGTAATTGCAGGGGGCCGCTTTGCGGCCCATCGCCGGCAAGCCAGCTCCCACAGGGATCGTACAATCCTGACGTTGGCGCAGTACCTGTGGGAGCTGGCTTGCCGGCGATGGGCTGCACGGCAGCCCCGAGGTTTTATGCCTATCAGACAGGACAGCGAAGCAATGGCTCACGTACCGCAAGTGAAAATCCCCGCCACCTATATCCGTGGCGGCACCAGCAAAGGCGTGTTCTTCCGCCTTCAAGACCTGCCCGAGCAGGCGCAGATCCCAGGCCCTGCCCGCGATGCGCTGCTGTTGCGGGTAATCGGTAGCCCCGACCCTTACGGCAAGCAGATCGACGGCATGGGCGGCGCCACCTCCAGCACCAGCAAGACGGTGATCCTGTCGCAAAGCATCAAGCCCGGGCATGATGTCGATTACCTCTTCGGCCAAGTCAGTATCGACAAGGCGTTTGTCGACTGGAGCGGCAACTGCGGCAACCTGTCTGCGGCGGTCGGTTCGTTCGCCATCAGCAGTGGCCTGGTGGACGCGGCGCGCATTCCACGCAACGGCATCGCCACGGTGCGCATCTGGCAGGCCAACATCGGCAAGACCATCATCGCCCATGTGCCGATCACCGAAGGTGAAGTGCAGGAAACCGGCGATTTCGAGCTGGACGGGGTGACCTTCCCGGCGGCCGAGGTGCAGTTGGAGTTTCTCGACCCGGCAGCCGACGAAGACGGTGACGGCGGTTCGATGTTCCCGACCGGTAACCTGGTCGATGAACTGGAGGTGCCGGGCGTCGGTACGTTCAAGGCCACCCTGATCAATGCCGGCATTCCGACCATCTTCGTCAATGCGGCCGATATCGGTTACACCGGTGCCGAACTGCAGGATGCCATCAACGGGGACCCTCAGGCGCTGCTGCGTTTCGAGACCATTCGCGCTTACGGTGCCTTGCGCATGGGCCTGATTGAAAACGTCGACCAGGCAGCCGGACGTCAGCACACACCAAAAGTGGCGTTCGTTGCGCCGCCGAGCACCTACACTGCGTCCAGTGGCAAGGCGGTGCAAGCCGGTGATATCGACCTGCTGGTGCGCGCCTTGTCCATGGGTAAGCTGCACCATGCGATGATGGGGACCGCTGCGGTGGCGATTGGCACTGCGGCTGCCATTCCGGGCACGCTGGTCAACCTCGCGGCCGGCGGGGGTGAGCGTAGCGCCGTGCGTTTCGGCCACCCCTCGGGCACCTTGCGGGTCGGGGCCGAGGCGCGTCAGGTGAATGGTGAGTGGACAGTGACCAAGGCAATCATGAGCCGCAGTGCTCGCGTGCTGATGGAGGGCTGGGTTCGCGTGCCTGGCGATAGCTTCTAACGCACCACTGGCGCTCGGCTTCAAGAGGGGCCGCTGTGCGGCCCATCGCCGGCAAGCCAGCTCCCACAGGTACTGCGCAGGCCTCAAAGTCTGTGCGGTCCCTGTGGGAGCTGGCTTGCCGGCGATGGGCTGCAAAGCAGCCCCAATTCACAGGAGCTGGAGATGAGCGCCAACGTTGACCTTAATGACCGCCCGGACTACGACCGGGTGCTGCAAACCCTGGCCGACTACGCCCTTGGCTACCGGGTCGATTCCGCCGAAGCCCTCGACACCGCACGCAACTGCCTGATGGACACCCTGGGCTGCGGCCTGCTGGCCCTGCGCTTTCCCGAATGTACCAAACTGCTTGGCCCTCAGGTGGAAGGCACGTTGGTGCCCAATGGTGCCCGCGTCCCCGGTACCGCCTACCGGCTCGACCCGGTCAAGGCAGCCTGGGACATCGGCTGCACCGTGCGCTGGCTGGATTACAACGACACCTGGCTGGCGGCCGAATGGGCTCACCCCTCGGACAACCTGGGCGGTATCCTGGCCGTTGCCGATCACCTGTCGCAGAAGCGCGTGGCCGCTGGTGAAAAACCGCTGCTGATGCGTGATGTGCTCGAAGCCATGGTCATGGCCCATGAGATCCAGGGCGTGCTGGCACTGGAAAACTCGTTCAACCGCGTCGGTCTCGATCACGTCATTTTAGTGAAAGTGGCCTCGACTGCCGTGTGCGCCAGGTTGATGGGCGCCAACCGCGAACAGATGCTCTCGGCGTTGTCCCATGCCTTCGTCGATGGCCAGGCCCTGCGTACCTATCGGCATGCGCCCAATGCCGGCTCACGCAAGTCCTGGGCGGCGGGTGATGCGTCCAGCCGTGGCGTGCGCCTGGCCGATATCGCCCTGCGCGGTGAGATGGGCGTGCCGGGTGTGCTCACGGCGCCACAATGGGGCTTCTACGACGTATCGTTCAGCCATACCAACAAGGACCTGGCGCTCAAGCCCGCCGGGCAGTACGAACTGCGTCTGCCCCAGGCCTTGGGCAGCTACGTGATGGAAAACGTGCTGTTCAAGGTCAGCTTCCCTGCCGAATTTCACGCCCAGACTGCCTGCGAAGCGGCGGTCACCCTGCACCCACGGGTACGTAACCGCCTGCATGAAATCGACCGCATCGTCATCACCACCCAAGAGTCGGCAATCCGCATCATTTCCAAGAGCGGCCCGCTGGCCAATGCCGCTGACCGTGACCACTGTTTGCAATACATGGTGGCAGTGCCGTTGATCTTCGGGCATCTGGTGGCGGAGCACTATGAAGACACCTTCCATGCCAACCACCCCAGCATCGACCGCCTGCGCGAGAAGATGGAAGTGGTGGAAGACCCGCGCTTCAGCCGCGAGTACCTGGAGCCGGACAAGCGCTCGATCGCCAATGCGCTGCAGGTGTTCTTCAAGGATGGCAGCAGTACCGAGCAGGTGGTGGTGGAATACCCGATCGGGCACCGGCGGCGGCGAGGGGAGGGCATACCCCTGCTGGAGGCCAAGTTCAGGGCCAACCTGGCAACGCGGTTTGCGCGGCAGCGGTGTGGGGAGGTGCTGGAGGTGTGCAAGGACCAGCAAACGCTGGAAGGGATGGCGGTGCACCGGTTTGTGGATTTGTTCGTGATCTGAGCGAGTGTGAGCAGGCAAATGAAAAAGCCCCGGCATCGCTGCCGGGGCTTTTTTTACAGCGTGTAACTCAGCTTACGCCTGAACCACCGGGATCTTGGCGTTGGCTGCCGCTTCGCGGAACTCGGCGATCTGGTCGAAGCTCAGGTAGCGGTAAACGTCGGCAGCCATGCTGTCGATGTCTTTCGCGTACTGCATGTACTCTTCGACGGTCGGCAGCTTGCCGATGATCGAAGCGACAGCAGCCAGCTCGGCCGATGCCAGGTACACGTTGGTGGCGTCGCCCAGACGGTTCGGGAAGTTACGGGTCGAAGTGGAGACCACGGTCGAACCGGTCTGCACACGTGCCTGGTTACCCATGCACAGCGAGCAGCCTGGCATTTCCATGCGCGCACCAGCCTTGCCGTAGATGCCGTAGTAGCCTTCTTCGGTCAGCTGGTGGGCGTCCATCTTGGTTGGCGGGGCCAGCCACAGACGGGTCGGAATACCGCCCTTGACCTTGTCCAGCAGCTTGCCGGCAGCGCGGAAGTGGCCGATGTTGGTCATGCACGAACCGATGAACACTTCGTCGATCTTCTCGCCCTGTACCGAAGACAGCAGGCGGGCATCGTCCGGGTCGTTCGGCGCGCAGAGCACAGGCTCTTTCACGTCGGCCAGGTCGATTTCGATGATTTCGGCGTATTCGGCATCGGCGTCGGCCGACAGCAGCTCAGGCTTGGCCAGCCAGGCTTCCATGGCCTGGGCGCGGCGCTCCAGGGTGCGGGCATCGCCGTAGCCTTCGCCGATCATCCAGCGCAGCAGGGTGATGTTGGACTGCAGGTACTCGGCAATGGCCTTCTCTGGCAGCTTGATGGTGCAACCGGCAGCAGAACGCTCAGCCGAGGCGTCGGACAGCTCGAAGGCTTGCTCGACGGTCAGTTCGTCCAGGCCTTCGATTTCCAGGATGCGGCCGGAGAAGGCGTTTTTCTTGCCTTTCTTCTCGACGGTCAGCAGGCCCTTCTGGATGGCGTAGTAAGGGATCGCATGCACCAGGTCACGCAGGGTGATGCCAGGTTGCAGTTTGCCCTTGAAGCGCACCAGGATCGATTCTGGCATGTCCAGCGGCATGACGCCGGTGGCAGCGGCGAAGGCTACCAGGCCGGAACCGGCCGGGAACGAGATGCCGATCGGGAAGCGGGTGTGCGAGTCGCCACCGGTACCCACGGTGTCAGGCATCAGCATGCGGTTCAGCCAGCTGTGGATGATGCCGTCGCCTGGGCGCAGCGACACGCCGCCACGGGTGCGGATGAAGTCTGGCAGGGTGTGGTGGGTAGTGACGTCGATCGGCTTCGGATAGGCCGCGGTGTGGCAGAACGACTGCATCACCAGGTCAGCGGAGAAGCCCAGGCAGGCCAGGTCTTTCAGCTCGTCACGGGTCATCGGGCCAGTGGTGTCCTGGGAACCGACGGTGGTCATCTTAGGCTCGCAGTAGGCACCTGGGCGCACGCCCTGGCCTTCTGGCAGGCCACAGGCACGGCCGACCATCTTCTGCGCCAGGGTGAAGCCTTTGCCGGTGTCGGCAGGCTGCTCTGGCTTCTTGAACAGGTCCGATGGGCCCTGGCCCAGCTCGGCGCGGGCTTTTTCGGTCAGGCCACGGCCGACGATCAGCGGGATACGGCCGCCAGCGCGCACTTCATCCAGCAATACTTCGGTTTTCAGCGCGAATTCGGTAACCAGCTCGTCGCTGCCGTGGCGGCGCACTTCGCCTTTGAACGGGTACACGTCGATGACGTCGCCCATGGCCAGGTTGGTGCAGTCGAATTCGATCGGCAGGGCGCCGGCGTCTTCCATGGTGTTGTAGAAGATCGGGGCGATCTTGGTGCCGAAGCAGAAGCCACCGGCGCGCTTGTTCGGCACGTACGGGATGTCGTCACCGAAGAACCACAGCACCGAGTTGGTGGCGGATTTACGCGACGAACCGGTACCGACCACGTCACCGACGTAGGCAACCGGGAAGCCTTTGGCCTTGACGGCTTCGATCTGGGCCAGCGGGCCGACCGAACCTGGCTGCGACGGCTCGATGCCGTCACGGGCCATTTTCAGCATGGCCAGGGCGTGCAGCGGGATGTCAGGGCGCGACCAGGCGTCCGGGGCAGGGGACAGGTCGTCGGTGTTGGTCTCGCCAGGCACCTTGAACACGGTCAGGGTGTACTTGTCGGCGATGGCCGGGCGCGAGGTGAACCACTCGCCGGCAGCCCAGGACTCCAGCACGGCCTTGGCGTGGGCGTTGCCCGCCTTGGCTTTTTCGGCCACGTCGTGGAAGGCATCGAACATCAGCAGGGTGTGCTTGAGCTGTTCGGCCGCGACGGCGCCCAGTTCGGCGTCATCCAGCAGTGCGACCAGCGTTTCGATGTTGTAGCCGCCCTGCATGGTGCCCAGCAGTTCGGTGGCGTGCTTGCGGTCGATCAGTGGCGACTTGGCTTCGCCCTTGGCGACGGCGGAGAGGAAAGCAGCCTTGACGTAGGCAGCTTCGTCGACCCCTGGCGGTACGCGGTTGGTGATCAGGTCTACGAGGAAGGCTTCTTCGCCGGCCGGCGGGTTTTTCAGCAGCTCGACCAGGCCTGCAGTTTGTTCGGCGTTCAGCGGCTGGGGCACGATACCCAGGGCGGCACGCTCTTCGATGTGTTTGCGGTAGGCTTCAAGCACAGTTATTTCCCTCATCAGTGGTCCCTAAAGGGGGTCCGGGACGCTCATCCAGCATTCCATGCACCCATGCACTGCTACGGCTTTGTGGGCCGCCCAGCCAGGGTCGCAAAGAATCCTTACAGAAGCTGCTTTCAAAGTTTTACGCCTGCAGAACGGGGAGCTGATGAGGGCTGGCGCGGGCATGCGAGGGGTGCATGGCCCGGGCCAACGCCGTTCTACCGGATTAACTGTGCTCGTGACGCTTTGAAAACAGCTTCCAACGGACATTGTTGCCTTTGAAAAGGCGGGATGATTCTACGGCAAAAAAAGCCCGAAGGTAAGGCGCAGAAGATGACTTTAACGAGTGACCCTGGTTAGACAAAGGGCTAACATGGGGCCGTGTTCCACCGCCAAGCTGTTGTTTTTCATGTCCAACAAGTCCATCAAGACCCCTTGTGTCGGCCTGTGCTCCACGGTGTACGGAGACACGGTGTGCCGTGGCTGCAAGCGCTTCCACCACGAAGTGATCAACTGGAACGGCTACGACGACGCGCAGAAGCGCGCGGTATGGCTGCGCCTTGAGCAGTTGCTGGTGCAGGTGATGATGGCCAAGCTGGAGGTGTTCGACAAAGGCTTGCTGCGCCAGCAGCTGGAACAGCGCTCCATCCGCTTTGTCGAGCAGCAGTCGGAGTATTGCTGGGCGTACCAGCTGATTGCCCGCGGGGCGCGGATGATCCGAGACCTTGAGGCCTACGGCATGGTCTTGCTGCCGGAGTTCCGTGACTGGGAGCTGCCGCAATTGCGCGATGCCATCGACCGCGAATTCTTCCTGCTTTCAGAAGCGCATTACCAGCGCTACATCGCCCCCAGCTTCCTGCGCGATGCCATGGGCAGCACGCAGGGGCGGTGAGCCGGGCGAATCAGTCGCCGGTGTATTCGCAGCCGCTGGTGCAGGTTTCGTGGATGCGCACCTTCGACAGCTCTGGCATCAGCGGCTTGACCTGCTCCCAGATCCACTTGGCGATCACTTCGCTGGTGGGGTTTTCCAGGCCCGGGATGTCGTTCAGGTAGTTGTGGTCCAGCTGATCATAGATTGGCTTGAAGATCGCCTTGACCTCGGCGAAGTCGCGAATCCAGCCGGTGTGCGGGTCCAGCGGGCCGGTCAGGTGCAGGCCGACCTTGAACGAGTGGCCATGCAGGCGGCCGCACTTGTGTCCTTCAGGGACGTGGGGCAGGCGATGGGCAGATTCGAATGTGAACTCTTTAAAAATTTCCACGCGGTCATAACTCTGTGTGAATCAATATTGCGCGCAGTTTACCAGCATGCCCGCTACAAGGCTTCCTCAGGCGCATTGACCCGACTATAGGCAAGCCACTGTGCTGTCGAGGGAAGCGTTCCTCGTGCCACTCGCGCTCGCGGCTCCGTAGTTTGCAGGTGCTGGCCATAAACCGAGGAATCACCGTGATGGATACCTACACCTTCAAACCTGAGAAAAGCTTCATCGCAGCATGCTATTGGCAGCACCAGCCGAGTACAGCTCAGGCTGCCCTTGAAGAGGGTTTTCAAAGGGTCGGCAGTTTCAGCGATCCTACCCCCCTGGCTACCGAAAGATGGATTCACGCAGGGGAAGACAACCACACGTCCCCGCATGCCTACATAAACCCTCATATCGAGTATCCGCAAAAGTTTGCTACACAGTTCTGGTTTGGCTGTTACGAGACCGATGGTGAGTACGACTATGAGATTCGTGCTGCTCGTGTGGATAGCAATGACCGGCGCTGGAAGCATCGAAATCATCGTCTGGATGTCAGTCGCAACGGCTACCTCAGGTTATACAGTGCTGATGAGCCCTTGGGTCATGACCCGCTCGCCAATTCCACCATGTTATGGCGGCTTCCCGGATTTCGGCCAGAAGCCGCGTCCGTGGGCTCGATCATCTACGACTTGGAGCTGTGGAGCGTGCATGGCCTACGTATCAAGTATCTGTATGAAAACGACTTCCCATACCTGAATGAGAAAAGTGGTGCGCAAGGTTGGCTTGCGATGAAAATAATGCGCAAGGGAGTGGACAAGCTGTAGATGCAAAGGGGCAGGGGCATCTGCGCTATCATGGCGCCAGCTGTTTTCAGGTTGAATTAAGGACCGGTGGTTAATCTTAACCCCGTAGACAACTTGCACAGTTCTCAGGAGAGAAGCACGATGAAAACCTTGACTGCCCTGTTCACCGCCGCCGCCCTTGCCCTGGGCGCCAATGCCGCCTTCGCCAAGGACGTACAGCCTGACGAAGTGGTCAAACTGGTCAACGCCAAGACCATCAAGTCGCTCGACGAGCTGAAAGCCACCGCCGTGGCCAAGCACCCGGGCGCCACTGTCACCGATTCGGAGCTGGAAGACGAGTACGGTCGCTACATCTACAAGGTCGAACTGCGTGACACGCAGAACGTAGAATGGGACGTGGCGCTGGACGCCAAGACCGGTGAAGTGCTGAAGGACGAGCGGGACAACTGATGATTCACTTACCGCGGCCAGCGCGCTACCTCGCGCTGGCGCTGCTGGCCGTGTGTTCGCTGGCCGCCGCCCGCGACCTTGACCAGGACGAAGCCCTGAAGCTGCGCCAGAAGGGCGTCATCCTGCCGCTCGAACAGTTGCTGGAAACCGCCCTGGGGCGTTACCCCGGGGCGCGTTTGCTGGAGGCCGAGCTGGAAGAGGACGACGATCGCTACGAATATGAAGTCGAACTGCTGACGGCGGACGGTGTGGTGCGCGAGATCAAGCTCGATGCCAGCACCGGCGCCCTGCTCAAAGACGAGGAAGACGACTGAATGCGCCTGTTGCTTGTCGAGGACAATGTACCGCTGGCCGACGAGCTGACCACCGGCCTGCAGCGCCAGGGTTATGCCGTGGACTGGCTGGCTGACGGCCGCGATGCGGTGTACCAGGGCCAGAGCGAGCCCTACGACCTGATCATCCTCGACCTTGGCCTGCCGGGCTTGCCGGGCCTGGACGTGCTGGCCCAGTGGCGTGCCGCCGGCCTGGCCACACCGGTATTGATCCTTACCGCCCGTGGCTCGTGGGCCGAGCGTATCGAAGGGCTGAAAGCCGGGGCTGATGACTACCTGAGCAAACCGTTCCACCCGGAAGAGTTGCAACTGCGCATCCAGTCGCTGCTGCGCCGTGCGCGTGGCCTGGCCAATCAGCCAACACTGGAAGCTGCCGGCCTGCACCTGGATGAAAGCCGCCAGTGCGTGAGCCGTGATGGCGTGGATGTGCAGCTGACCGCCGCCGAGTTCCGCCTGCTGCGCTACTTCATGCTGCACCCGCAGCAGATCCTGTCCAAGAGCCACCTGGCCGAGCACCTCTACGACGGTGAAACCGAGCGGGATTCGAACGTGCTGGAAGTACACGTCAACCACTTGCGCCGCAAGCTGGGCCGCAGCGTGATCGAGACCCGGCGCGGGCAGGGCTATATCTACGCGGGGAGCACCGGGTGAAGTCGATCCAGGCGCGTTTGAGCCTTGGCCTGGTCGCGGTGCTGGTGGTAGTCGGCGTGGTCCTGGCGCAACTGACCTTGTGGTTGTTCGAAGCCGGCCTGCAGCGTTACCTGGAAAACGGCCTGCGCAAGGAAAGCGAGAACCTGCTGGTGGCGCTGGTGCGCGGGCCATCCGGCCTGCAGCTGGATGAGCGGCGCATCTCGGCGGCGTATCAGCGGCCTTTTTCGGGTTATTACTTCCGTATCGATTTCGACAAAGGCACCTGGCGCTCACGCTCGCTGTGGGACCTGGACATGCCCAAGCCTGCTGCGCCAGGCCTTTCCGACAGCCATGAACTCGGCCCGGAAGGGCAGCAACTGCTAGCCCTGCGCGCTGACTACCGGCGCTTGGGCCAAGACATCTCCATCAGCGTCGCACAGGATTACTCGCCGGTGCGTGAGGGCTTTCGGCGCATGCAGCAGATCGGCCTTGGCATGGGCCTGGTGGCACTGATTCTGGTGTTGGTGCTGCAGCGCATGACCGTAACGCGCTCGCTGCGGCCGTTGGAACGGGCGCGCCAGCAGATCGCCCAACTGCAGCAGGGCCAGCGGTCACAACTGGATGCCGAGGTGCCCAGCGAGCTGGCTCCGCTGGTGGGGCAGATCAACCACCTGCTCAGCCATACCGAAGACAGCTTGCGGCGTTCGCGCAATGCCTTGGGTAACCTGGGGCATGCACTGAAGACACCGTTGGCGGTGCTGCTGAGCCTGGCGTCCAGCGAGCGCCTGAAGGACTTGCCCGAGGTGCGGGCGCAGATGCGTGAGCAGCTGGAGCAGATTCAGCAGCGGTTGGCGCGCGAACTGAATCGCGCGCGGTTGGCGGGTGATGCGTTGCCCGGTGCGCAATTCGATTGCGATGCCGAACTGCCGGGGTTGCTGAGCACGTTGGGCATGATCCATGGAGAAGGGCTGCTGCTGGCCAGCGATGTGCCCCCCGGGTTGCTGTTGCCATGGGACCGTGAGGACTTCCTGGAGTTGCTGGGCAACCTGCTGGACAACGCCTGCAAGTGGGCCGACAGCGAAGTGCGCCTTGGCATTGAGCCGAATGCCGAGGGCTATCAGGTTTGGGTCGATGATGACGGCCCGGGGATTCCCGAGGGCCAGCGGCAGC
Organism: Pseudomonas sp. LLC-1; assembly: GCF_002992185.1. Lineage (NCBI taxonomy): Bacteria > Pseudomonadati > Pseudomonadota > Gammaproteobacteria > Pseudomonadales > Pseudomonadaceae > Pseudomonas > Pseudomonas sp. LLC-1. The sequence continues at coordinate 86,320 of NZ_LUVY01000019.1, forward strand.
AGGTGCTGGAGCGTGGTTCGCGGCTGGATGAGCAGGTGGACGGGCACGGCCTTGGGCTGGGCATTGTGCGCGATATCGTCGAGGCCTGGGGTGGGCGGCTGGCCTTGCTGGAGAGCCCGCTGGGTGGGCTTCGCGTCAATATCGACCTGCCGCGCAAGGCCCGATAATTCCGGGGCCGCTGTGCGGCCCATCGCGACACAAGGCCGCTCCCACAGGATTTTCATGAGCCTGAGGACGGCATATCCCTGTGGGAGCGGCCTTGTGTCGCGAAAGGGGCGCACAGCGCCCCCTAGGCCCTGTCTGTACTGCAAAAAAATTGCAGTACAGCCGCATTTTTTTGAATTAGCCCAATCTCCCCCCGCCCGGCAAAATCCCGTTCACGAAACCCTGCGGTTTCCATCTCTCCACGGACGGAGCCCCTTGTGGTATTGCACGCGCAATACGAGGCCCAGGCCACCTCGGCTGGGCTTTCTTTTTAATCAGAAAAACCAAAGATCTCGACTACTTAAATGCCTGCCTCGCGTTCCGAAAGTCGTCTGCAGCGGCTGTTGCCGGCGCCCCTGAATTTTCCCCCAAAAGAATGGCTGCGTGCCGCCATCGGTGCGTTGCTCGGCCTGTTCCTCGCCGGCTGGCTGACCAGCATCGCCTATGGCCCCGGTATCGCCCTGCACCTGCTTGGCCCGCTGGCCGCCTCGGCTGTGCTGGTGTTCGCCGTGCATTCCGGCCCATTGGCCCAACCCTGGCCGGTGCTGGGCAGCTATGCCCTCGCGGGCGCGGTCGGCCTGGCCATGCGTGAAGGCTTCGGCCCCGAGCTGTGGGTGGCCGCTGCCGCCCTGGGCATCTCGCTGCTGGTGATGTGCCTGCTGCGCTGCCTGCACCCGCCGGGTGGCGGGGTGGCGGTGAGTGCCGTGCTGGCTGACTCAGGGCTGACCGCCATGGGCGACCACCTGCTGGAGCCGGTGCTGCTCAATGCGTTGATCCTGGTGACAGTGGCGATTGTCTACAACCGCCTGACGGGCGTGCGCTACCCGAAAGGCGCGGTGCCGCGCAAAGACCTGCACCACACCCATGACCCGCTGCCCGGCGAGCGGGTTGGCATCCGCAGTGAAGACCTGGACCAGGCCCTCGAAGAGCTGGGCGAGTTCGTCGACGTCACCCGTGACGAGCTGGAGCGCATCATCCTCGCCACCGAGCAACACGCCCTGCAGCGCAGTCTCGGCGGTATTACGGCGGCCTCGGTGATGTCCCGTGACGTGCAGTTCGCCACGCCCGATACCACCCTTGAGCAGGCCTGGAAAATGCTCGCCAGCCACCACCTGAAAACCCTGCCGGTGTTACAGCACGGCAAGCTGGTGGGCATCGTCAGCCTCAGCGATCTGGTTGGCCCGGCCATGCAGCGCGGCCGTTTCAGCTGGCGCGGGCTGTTTGGCCGCAAGGCGGTGCGCATGGAGCAGGTGATGAGCCGGCGGGTGGTGAGTGTCAGCAGCCAGCACCCGTTGGAGCGTCTGCTGCCGCTGTTGTGCGAACAAGGCTTGCACTGCCTGCCGGTGCTCGACGCCGGCCAGCTGGTGGGGGTGATTACCCAGACTGACCTGATCGCCGGCCTCAAGCGCCAGTTGCTCAGCAAAGCCGAGGCTTCAGATAACCGGGTCCCAGCGCTGTGACCAGTCGCTGGCGCCGGCAGCCACCAGTCGGCGCAAGATAGTGAAGGCCTGTTGAAGGGCTTCGCTGTCGCGTTCGCGTGGATACACCAGGAAGGTTGGGTAAGTGAACTCCGGTGCCTGCGGTACCCGCTCGAACGCGCCGCTGTCCAGGTATGCCTGCACCACCCGCGTGCGGAAGTAACCGCTGCCACCCTGGTCGAGAATGAACTGCAAAGCCAACGGGCCGAGGTTGAAGCTTAACGCCGGGCGCGCGCAATCGGGCAGGGCGGCATCGTGCCGGCGGCGGAAAGCCTCGCCCCAGTCGATGTAGATATACGGTTCGGGTTGGTCGACGCGGCGCACGCGGATCAGTTTCTCTTCCATCAACTGTTCCACCTGCAAGCCCGGCCCGTAGGTCGGCTGGTACACCAGTGCAGCGTCCAGCAGGCCCATCTCGACCTTGCGCAGCAGCGACTCGCCGTCGCTCACTTCGCTGCGTATGGCGTGGCTGGGCAGTTCACGGTGCAGGGCAGTGACCCAGTCAAGCAACATCGGGTTACCCAGGCTGACTTCTGCCCCCACATGCAGCACTTGCTGGCAGCCTTCAGGCAGCGGCAGGTCGCGCCGAGCGGCTTCCCAGGTTTGCACCAGCTGGTTGGCATAACTGACAAAGGCCTCGCCGTCGCTGGTCAGGCTGGCACCGTTGCGGCTGCGCACGAACAGCTGGCAGCCCAATTGCTGCTCCAGGCGCTGCACCCGGGCGGTAATGGCCGTCTGTGACACGAACAGGCGCTCGGCAGCGGCGACCAGGCTGCCGCAACGCACGATTTCCAGAAAGGTTCGGGCCTGTTCGATATCCATGGGCTGCTCGGTGGCTGAAGGGTGGCCTATTCTAGAGCCTTTGCACCGTTATGGGGCGCTTTTGCGTTGTCTGCAAATTTGCAGGTCGGTTGTGACTTTAGTCCCATGGCGGCGCCGTTGTAGCGGTCCATACTCAAGGTTCGCCCTTCAATAACAACAAGTACCGGGTTCCTTTCGCTATGAGCTATCAGCACAGCTACGCCCATTCCATTTCCGACCCTGCCGCATTCTGGGCGGAACAGGCCGCGCACCTGGCCTGGCACCGCAAGCCTGCCCTTACCCTGCAAGACAACGCCGACGGGACCCACCGCTGGTTCGCCGATGGCCGCCTGAACAGTTGCTACCTGGCACTCGATCACCAGATCGAGCAGGGCCGTGGCGAGCAGCTGGCACTGATTTACGACTCGCCGGTGACGGGCGTGCAGCAGGCCTACACCTATAACCAGTTGCGCGACGAAGTGGCGCGCCTGGCCGGCTTGCTGCGCCAGTTGGGGGTCAACAAGGGCGATGGTGTGATCATCTACATGCCCATGGTGCCGCAGGCGGCCATGGCCATGCTGGCCTGCGCGCGCATTGGTGCGGTGCACTCGGTGGTGTTCGGTGGCTTTGCCGCCAACGAGCTGGCCCTGCGCATCGATGACGCCCGGCCGACGCTGTTGCTCACGGCATCCTGCGGGCTGGAGTTCGACCGGGTGATTGCCTACAAGCCGTTGGTCGACCGTGCCCTGCAACTGGCCCGGCACCAGCCGCGCAATGTGCTGGTGCTGCAACGGCCGCAGGCACAAGCTGAACTGCAGCCAGGCCGCGACCTGGACTGGCAGGCGGCCTTGGCCGGCGCCACGCCGGTCGCCCCGGTCGAACTGGATGCCGGTGACCCGCTGTACATCATGTACACCTCGGGCACCACCGGCAAACCCAAAGGTATCGTCCGGGAAAACGGCGGTAATGCTGTGGCGCTGTGCTATGCCATGCGCCATATCTATGGCATGCAGACCGGCGATGTGTGGTGGGGCATTTCCGACGTGGGCTGGGTGGTCGGCCATTCGCTGATCGTCTACGGGCCGCTGATGAGCGGCTGCACCACGGTGTTCTACGAAGGCAAGCCAATTCGCACCCCGGACGCCTCGGCCTACTGGCGGGTGGTGGAGCAATACAAAGTCAATGCGCTGTTCTGTGCGCCCACCGCCATGCGTGCCATCCGCAAGGAAGACCCGGAGGGCGAGCTGATCCGCAAGCACGACCTCAGCTCGCTGCGCCAGCTGTTCCTGGCGGGTGAGAAGCTCGACTCAAGCACCCATGAATGGCTGGAGCGGGTCAGTGGCAAGCCGGTGCACGACCATTGGTGGCAGACCGAAACCGGCTGGCCGGTCACTGCCCCCTGCGTCGGGCTGGAAGGCAGCGCGGCCAGGCCGGGTTCAAGCAACCGGGCGGTACCGGGCTACCATGTGCGTGTCGTGGATGACGAAGGCCACTTGCTGGGGCCTAATCACCAAGGCTCGATTGTCATTGCGCTGCCGTTGCCGCCCGGGTGCAGCCAGACGCTATGGGGCGACCACGAGCGTTACTTGCAGGCCTACCTGCGCACCTATCCGGGTTACTACCACACAGGCGATGGCGGCTACCTGGACGATGATGGCTTTGTCTACATCATGGGGCGCACGGATGACGTGATCAACGTGTCCGGGCACCGCCTGTCCACCGGCGAAATGGAAGACCTGGTGGCCTGTCACCCGGCGGTGGCCGAGTGCGCGGTGATTGGCGTACATGACGAGATCAAGGGGCAGGTGCCGCTGGCGCTCGTTGTGCTCAAGGACGGCGAGGGCATCAGCGAGGCGCAGTTGCTGGTGGACCTGGTGGGCAGCGTGCGCGAGGCAATCGGCCCGCTGGCCTGTTTCAACCGGGTTCGGCGGGTGAAGCGTTTGCCTAAAACGCGGTCGGGGAAGATCTTGCGGGCGGTGCTGCGCAAGATTGCCGACGGGCAGGAGTATGTGCCGCCCTCGACCCTGGATGACCCGGCGGTGCTGGGGGAGATCGAGGGGGTGCTGGCGGATCTGCCCAGGGCGGGTTAAGGCCCGCATCCGCCGGATGCTTCGCCCGGTCGCCCAAGCGGGTCGCAAGGGCGGATATCCAGGGCCTTCAGTGGTTGAGTGATGCCTGCGCCCGGGTTGCGACAGGGCGCGGGTCTGTCAGGCTACGGCCTGTGCGCCTGTGATCTCAACCAGCGAGCCACACATGAAGGCCGCCTCGTCGGAGGCCAGGAAGGCAACCAGTGCAGCGACTTCCTCAGGCTTGCCGATGCGCCCGAAGGGCACCATCTTGTCCAGATCAGCAATGGTCCGGCCCGACCTGAGTACACCTGCTTCGAGCATCGGTGTGTGGATCTCGCCTGGGCAAACCGCGTTCACGCGGATGTTCAGAGGGGCGTAGTCGCGCGCCAGGTTCTGGGTGAACGAAGCGACAGCTGCCTTGGTGACGTTGTATGCGATGTGGCGAGGTGCGGGGTAAAGGCCCCACTGCGAGGCCGTGTTGACGATCGCGCCGGCACCCTGCTCGATCATGGCGGGCAGTGCTGCGCGGCACAGGTGGAACATCGAGTCCAGGTTGATGGCGAAGCTGGTGTGCCAATCGTCCTCGCTCAGTGCCAGAAGGCTCCCGCGGCGGTTGATACCGGCATTGTTGACCAGGACGTCGATGCGCCCGAGTTTGGCGACAACCGATTCAACCAGCCCACGGCAAGCCTCGCCCGAACCGATGTCAGCTGCCAAGGCAATTGCCTTGCCACCGGAGCCCTCGATCGCGCTGGCTACGTCCTGTGCCGCTGCCAGGTTGACGTCGCTGACCACGACGGTAGCACCTTCGCTTGCAAGGCGCGTCGCGATGGCCGAGCCGATACCGCCAGCGCCTCCAGTCACGATCGCAACTTTGTTCTCGAATCTGTTCATTCCGGACTCCCGGTGAGCGTTGATTGGTGTCTGTTTTGTTTTTGTGTGCAGTGCTGCGTGCAAAGCTATCGGCTTATGCAGCAACCTGTCAACTGACTCGAGCAGGCGAAGTACGAAGTATTGGGTTGCTCAATGAAACAGCGGGCACCAGCGAGCCATCGACCAAATGATGATCAATCTGGGTGGAACGCCGGATAAACGCTGTGAGGGGCCGTGATAATTATCGGTACGTACTTTGGAAGTGCGGGGCACCTATACGTGACCTGGCCAAGACAGTTGCTTAGGCCACCGACATGCGCGCAGTAAGATTTTGCTGCATGTAGTCCAGAAAACGCCGCTGGAACAGCATGGTGTGCTCATGCGCAGCAGCTTCTGCGGCATCGGCATCGCGTGCTGCGATGGCATCGATGATTTCGTCATGGTCGCGCCCCAGTTTGTGGGTGCTGGCCGAACTTACGATATGGTCGAAGTGCAGGTGAAGCAGTCGCTGGCCTTCTCCCAGCAAGCGCTCGTAGTAATTGATGAAGTAAGGGTTGCGCCCGGCGTGGGCAATGGCCATGTGGAAGGCCTTGTTCAACTCCGACATGGACTGGAAGTCGCCCGATGTCACTGCCTTGAGGTATTCGGCATCGGCTTGGCGGATTTTTTCGAGGTCTTCCGGACGATGTTGAATGGCCGCCAGGCGAGTGACTGCACGTTGCATCAAGTCCAGCGCGGAGATGTAGTTTGGAAACTCTTCGATCTCGAAGGGTGTAACCAAGGTTGTACGGTTTGGCAGGATGACCACCAGGCCCTCAGTGATCAGCCGAGCCAGTGCATCCCGCACAGGGGAGCGGGAGAGGCCGAATTGAGCGGCAAGGGACACTTCGTCCAGTTGTACCCCGGGTTTGAGCTTCAGGGTGAGAATCTGCTTGCGCAGTTCTTCATAGATGTAGCGCCCACTGTGGCGACGTACACCACTTTCTTTATCGTTATCTTTAGTCATCATCAGGTCTCGTTGGCTCTGGCCTTCATCATACAGGCCGGGCCTTGTCATGTTGCAACTCCTGTCGCCGCCCGATGAATCGGTACCGCAAGGGGAGCGGTCACTGCGTTCAAAAAGCCGCGCCCAGCGTGTCTGGGCGCGGCTGCAGGGGCGCTGTGGTCAGCCTTCTCCCCATGTGTCGCTGAGCATGAAGCCTGCGCCGAGCGGGTCGTCTGGATCGACGCCCAACTGTTGAAGGCCATACAGCCAGGCCCGCCCGGTCACGCGTGGCAATACCGCCGGTTTGCCGGCGACATCGGTATGGCCGAGCAGGGCGACCTGGAACTGGCCGCCGATGGTCGAGCGTGACACCAGGTGGTCCCCGGCCTGCACCTTGCCACGTGCCGCCAGAGTGGCCAGGTTGGCCGAGCTGCCGGTCCCGCAGGGCGAGCGGTCGACCCGGCCTGGGGGCAGGGTGGTGCAGGTCTGGTAGGTGCGATCATCCAGTCGGTTGCGGAACATCACATACGCCACCTCTTTTACCGATGGAAGCAAGGGGTGCTGGATGTTCAGTTGCCGGTTGATCACTTCCCTCAGCGCTACACCGGCATCGGCCAGTTGCCGGGCATTTTCCGGTGCGATCGAAAGCCCGACTTGCTCGACGTCGATCAGCGCGTAGTACACACCGCCAAACGCCACGTCGATCTTGATCGTGCCGAAGGCTTCGGTCTCGATGGCCAGGTCCAGATGCTCGACAAAGGCCGGTACCATGTCCAGCGACACGTTCAGGCAGCGGCCGTCCGCGCATTGTGCGCGAGCGGTCACCAGGCCTGCAGGCGTATCGAGCACCACGGTGGTTTCTGGCTCCTGCATCGGCACCATGCCCAGTTCGAGCAGGGCGGTGACGACGCAGATGCAGTTGCTGCCCGACATAGGGTGAGCCTTGTCGGCCTGCAGCACGATGAAGCCTGCGTGGGCCTCGGGGCGAGTGGGCGGCAGCAGCAAGTTGACCGACATCTGCAGGCAGCCACGCGGCTCCAGCGTCACCAGGCGGCGCAGGCTGTCGTCGACGTCGTTGATGTAGTTCATCTTGTCGAGCATGGTGGCACCCGGGACGCCGATGACGCCCCCGGTGATGACCTTGCCGATCTCGCCTTCGCAGTGCACCTCAGCCAGCTGAAGCGTCTGTTTCCAACGCATGGGTGTTACCTCACTTGATGTACCAGCCCCAAGGCTGTTCGCTGTCGTAGCGGGTGATCTGCTTGGTTTCCAGGTAGTTGTTCAGGCCCCATTCGCCCAGCTCGCGACCAATGCCGCTGGTCTTGTAACCGCCCCACGGTGCTTCGGTAAAGGTTGGCTGCGAGCAGTTGATCCAGACGATACCGGCGCGGAACTTGCGCGCGACGCGTTCGCAGCGCTCGATGTCTTTGGACATGACTGCGGCACCCAGGCCGAAGCGCGAGTTGTTGGCCGACTTGACCGCTTCTTCTTCGGTGTCGAACGGGCGGATGCACACGACCGGGGCGAAGATCTCTTCGTTCCAGATCCAGCTGTCTTCCGGCACATCGGCGAACACGGTTGGTTGCAGGTAGAAGCCTTTGTCCAGGTGCGCCGGGCGTTCGCCGCCGCACACCAGGCGGGCGCCTTCTTCCAGGCCGCGGGAGATGGCTTGCAGTGTACCTTCGTATTGGCTGCGGTTGACCAGCGGGCCGAGCAGTACGCCTTCTTCCATGCCGTTGCCGATCTTGATCTTGCGGGTTTCTTCGGCCAGGCGCGCCAGCAGTGGTTCGTACGCAGAGCGTTCGACCAGCACGCGGGAAGTGGCCGAGCAGACTTCACCCTTGTTCCAGAAGATGCCGAACATGATCCACTCGACGGCCTTTTCGATGTCGCTGTCGGCGAAGATCACGAACGGCGACTTGCCGCCCAGCTCCAGGGTGACATTCTTGATGTCCTGCGCGGCGGCTTGCATGATGCGGCTGCCGACCGGCACGCTGCCGGTGAAGGCCAGCTTGTCCACGCCGGGGTGCGCGGTCAGGGCGGCACCGACCTTGGAGCCTGGGCCGGTAACGATGTTCAGCACACCCGCTGGCAGGCCGGCTTCATCTGCGATGCGGGCCAGTTCCAGTGCGGTCAGCGAGGTTTGCTCGGCGGGCTTGAGGATGATGCTGCAACCGGCGGCCAGCGCAGGGGCGATTTTCCACGAAGCCATCAGCATCGGGAAGTTCCACGGCACGATGGCGCCGGCAACACCGATCGGCTCCTTGCGGGCGATGGAGCTGAAGCGGTCATCGGACAGCGCGACGTCTTTCTCGCGGTGGCGGTCCAGTTCCTCGGCCAGTTTGGCGTAGAAGTCGAAGCAGCCGGCAGTGTCGCCGATGTCCCACATGGCTTCCGGGAACGGCTTGCCGTTGTCGCGCACTTCAAGTTCGGCCAGCTCTTCCTGGCGGGCACGGATGCCGTCGGCAATCTTGCGCAGGTACTCACCACGCTCGGCACCGCTCAGGCGCGGCCACGGGCCCTCGTCAAAAGCGGCGCGGGCAGCCTTGACCGCGAGATCGATGTCTTCTTCGGTACCCGATGCCACGCTGGTGATCAGGCTTTCGTCGCTCGGGTCATACGAATTGAAACTGCCGCCCTGGACAGGGCTGACCCATTGGCCATTGATGTAGAACTGGTCGTAGCGGTTCATGCAGTACCTCCAATAAGGGCGAAGCGACGAGCGCTGAATGCGGACAGGTTTTGTGCCGGTGTACGGTTTGCAGCCAGGTCAGCGACCAGGCGGCCGGTGGTGGCGCCCAGGGTCAGGCCGAGCTGGCCGTGGCCGAAGGCCATGATCACGTTTTTCAGGCGGGGCGAACGGTCGATGACCGGTTTGGTATCAGGCAGGAACGGCCGGTAGCCGACGCCGAACTCCATCCCCTGGGTGTTGAGTTGTGGCAGTACGCGGCGTGCTTTTTCCATGATGATTTCGGCGCGCTTGAAGTTGGGTTCGGCGCCTGGGGCGGCGAACTCGATGGTGCCGCCGATCTGCAGGCCGCGGGTCATCGGGGCGAAGCAGAAGCCGCCATCGGCGTAGATCACCGAGTGGCGAATCTCCACGTCAGGGGTGGGCAGCACGGCCTGGTAGCCAGCGATGCCGGCCAACGGGATGTTTACACCCAGTGTGTCGAAGAAAGGACGTGCGCCAGTACCGGCAGCCACCACGACGTGGTCGGCTGGCAGGCGGGTGCCGTCGGCCAGGGTCACACCGCTGGCGCGGTCGTGGTTCTCATCGATTTTCACGGCTTTCTGACGCAGGCGCACGCCACCTTGGGCGATGAAACTTTCGGTCAGTGCGGCAATGAAACCCTCGGTATCGCTGACGGCGCGCCAGTCAGGGAACATCAGGCCATGCTGGAACTTGCCGGCCAGGGCCGGCTCCAGATCGCCGATGGCGGCGCCGTCCAGCTCTTCGGACTTGAAGCCCAACTGCTTGCGCAGTTCCAGGTGCGGGCGTTCGTGGGCCAGACCTGCTGGCGAGTCGAACACCTCAAGGATCGGGCGGTCGCCCAGCAAGGTTTTGTCCGCGCAGGCATCCAGCAACGGGGCATAGTCGGTGTAGACATGTTGGGTCAGGCGCGCCATGTCCTCGGCGATCTCATGGATCTTCGACGAACGTGCGCAGGCCAGAAAACGCAGGAACCAGGGCAGGATGCCCGGCAGCGCGCTCGGGCGCAGGGCCAGGGGGCCTTTCTGGTCCAGCAGCCAGCCCGGGATCTTCATCAGGATGCCCGGCTTGGACAGTGGAATGACTTCACTGACCGCCATCTGACCGCAACTCCACTTGGCGGTACTGTCGCCCGGTGCGGCGGGGTCGATGAGCGTGACCTTGTGGCCTTCGCGCTGCAGGTACAGCGCGCAGCAGACACCGACGATACCGCCGCCGATGACTACGGCGTTCTGCGATGACGATTGTGGGGTGTTCATGGGTCTGTCTCGTATCAAGAGAGGGGGCGAAGGGGCCGCAGGGCGGCCCCGTGTAGCCTTACTGCTGCGAAGCTTCGAACACCTTGCGGAACTCGGTTTTCTCTTCGTCGGTCAGCGGCAGCAGCGGTGCACGTGCGTTACCGACCTTGAAGCCGGCCAGCTCTGCGCCGTACTTGACCTTCTGCACGAACTTGCCGCTTTCCAGGTTGGCCATGGCCGGGAACAGGCTGCGCATCACTTGCTGGGCGCCACGGATGTCGCCGCTGGTGAAGGCTTTGTGGAAGGCAACGACCTTCTCCGGGAAGATGTTGGCTGGGCCACAGATCCAGCTGTCGGCGCCCCACAGGTAGAAGTCCAGCGCTTGGTCGTCGGAACCGCAGGACAGTTGGATGCCCTTGTATTTTTCACCGATCTCGATGGCGCGCAACAGGTTGCCGCTGCTTTCTTTAATGCCGACCACACGTGGGTGATCGTTGAGCGCAGCGATCACGTCCATGCCCACTTCGACGTTGGTGCGGATCGGGTAGTTGTAGAGCACAACATTGATCTCGGGGAAGGTCTCGAGAATGGTGTTGTAGTGGGCCAGCAGCTCTTCCTGGGATGGCAGCGCGTAGTACGGCGGGGCGATCAGCAGGTTGGTGTAGCCGGCGTCGACGGTCTGCTTGATCTGCTCCAGCACCTCGCGGGTGCAAGAGCCGTTGGCGCCGGCGATCAGGGTGCCGCGGTCACCGACCACTTCCTTGACGGTAGCCAGGATCTGGCGGCGCTCTTCATTGGTCAGGGCGTAGTATTCACCGGTCGAACCCAGCGGAACGAAGCCGCTGACGCCGGCTTTGAGTTGGTGCTCGAGAATCGAGGCCAGGGTGTCGTGGTCGACTTTGCCAGCGGCGTCGAACGGGGTGACCAGAGCGGGCAGGATGCCATTGAGTTTCATGGTGGTTCTCCAGGTTATCAAGGGAGGTTTAGTAGGCGTAGCGGCGCAGCAGGCGCCCTTCGACCACGCCGACCAGGCGGGTCAGCGGGAAGGCCACGAGGAAATAGATGACCGCCACGGCCGAAAGGAACTCGACCGGGCGGGCAGTGCTGTTGGAAATGTTCTGGCCGACGAACATCAAGTCAGCGACACCCACCGAAGAGATCAAAGCGCTCTCCTTGAACAGGCTGACGATGTTCGACAACAGCGGCGGAACCGAGCGCAGCAGGGCCTGCGGGAAGATGACGTAGAGCACCTTCACCCTCGACGTCAGGCCCAGCGCGGTGCAGGCGTCATGCTGTTCACTGGCGATCGACTTGAGTGCGCCACGGAAGGTCTCGCTGGTGATTGCACCCATGTACAGGGTCAAGGCGATCAGCACCGACACGTACGGCGGGATGTCCAGGCCGAATACCACCGGGAAGCAGAAGAACACCCAGAACAGCTGGATCAGCAAGGGCGTACCGCGGAAGAACTCCACATAGAGGGTCAGCGGCAGGCGCACCAGTTTGAGTTTCACCTGGCGCAGCAGGCTGACGGCAAAACCAAGCAGGCTACCGAACAGGGCGCACAGACCGGTGAAGGCCAGGGTCAGGGCCAGGCCCTTGAGCAGTACGGGCCAGTAGCCCAGCACAACCGAAAAATCGAGTGGCATGGTGATTTCCTCAGCGCTGTCCGGCCAGTTCCTGGCGCCGCTCGAACCACTGCACCAGCTGCGCGATCGGCAGCGACATGGCGAAGTAGATGAGGGCGATCAGGGTGTAGGTTTCCAGCGGGCGGTACGCCTCGGTGGCGAGGCTCTTGCCCACGTACATCAGGTCTGCCACCGCGACGATGGCCACCAGTGCGCTTTGCTGCAGGGTGCCGATGCCATTGGTGATCAGCACCGGCAGTGCGCTGCGCAGCGATTGCGGCAGAATCACGTACAGCGTGCGTTGCCACGCCTTCAGGCCCAGCGCGATGGAAGCATCCAGGTGCTCGCGCGGCACCGCCTGCACACCTGCCCGATAAGCCTCGGCGTTGAACGCGGTGAGGTTCAGGCCCAATGCCAGGAAGCCCATGGCGATCGGGTCGATGAACACGTTGAACAGCATCGGTACGCAATAGAAGAACCAGACGATCTGCAGCAGTGCCGGGGTGCACCGGAAAAACTCGATGAACAGCTGCGCCGGCCAACGGATGAAGAACCAGCGGCTGAGGGTCATCAGGCACAGCAGGAAGCCGCAGACCAGGCCGATCAGGTTTGAAACGAGCGCCAGTTCCAGCGTCACTTTCAGGCCGTCGAGCAACGCCGGGAACGTGCCACTGAGGAAATGGAAGTCGAATTGATAGTTCATGGCAGTGCCCTCAGTCGAAATGCACGACCTTTTCCAGGAACTCGCGGGTGCGGGCTTCCTTGGGGTGGGTGAAGATCTGTTCGGGATGGCCCTGCTCGACAACCTTGCCGTTGGCGCAGAACACCACGCGGGTGGCGATATGGCGGGCAAAGTGCATGTCGTGGGTGACGATGATCATCGCCATCTTTTGCTCGGCCAGTTGCATCATCACGTTCTGCACTTCGATGACCATTTCCGGGTCCAGCGCCGAAGTCACTTCATCGAACAGCATCAGGCGCGGTTCGAGCATCAGCGCACGGGCAATCGCCACACGTTGCTTCTGGCCGCCAGAAAGCTGGGACGGGTAGGCGTGCAGCTTGCTTTCCAGGCCCAGCCGGGCGAGGTAGGCGCGGGCTTTTTCGGTCGCTTCGGCCTTGCTCAGGCCATGCACCTTGACCGGGGCCAGAATCAGGTTGCCCAGTACCGACAGGTGCGGAAACAGCGTGTAGTGCTGGAACACCATGCCGATCTGCTTGTGCAAGGCTTCATCCAGAGGCTTGCCCTGTTTGCGGGCGCCATCGATGTAAGGCTTGCCCTGGAACTGAATGCTGCCGCCCTGGATGCCTTCGAGCCCCATCAGTACGCGCAGCAACGAGCTTTTGCCGCTGCCCGATGGGCCGATGATGACGAGGCGATCATCGGCACGCATGTCCAGGTTCATCTGGTCCATGACCACCAGCTGCTCGCTGTAGGCTTTGCGCACGCTGCGCAGTTGGATGAAATTGCCGTTCATGTCTGAATTCGGGGTGAGCGAAGCCTGTGGCTGGGAAGCCACCAAATGAGGAGTGGTCATTACAGTCGTCTCCGAAGGGCCTGCTGCGAGGCCCTCTATATGTCCGCTGGAGTTACTGGGCTTTGCCGCCCGCGATGATTTCGGCGGCGGCCTTGTCCACCAGCTTGTCGATCTCGCCCGACTCGCGACGCTGAGTCAGGTAGGCATCGAGCTGGGCAAGGTCTGCAGCAGGCGTGTCATGGGCCAGGGCGAAGGACACCCCTTGCTTGGCCATGGCGGGGACAGGAAGCACTTCCTTGACCCAGCTGTTGGCCATGGCGAACAGATGGTTGGTGTCGTTGGCGTCGGCCAGTACGTCAGCGCGGCGCGACATCAGCGCCATGCGCGTTTCATCCGAGCCTGGCAGGCGCATCAGCGTGGCGTTCTTGATAGCGGCGGTAACGGCCTTGTCTGCTGCGGTACCGGAGATGACCGCGATGGTGACACCAGGCTTGTCGAAGTCAGTGATGGCGTTACCGGCACCGCTGAATTTCGGGTTCTTCTCATTGATCAGCAATGAAACCTGGTAGTCAGTGGCCGGAGTCGAGAAGGCCACGGCTTTTGCACGCTCAGGCGTCTTGTTGAGTGCCATGGCCATATCCCACTTGCCGCTCTGCAGGCCGGCCACCTGGTTGTCCCAGCTGGTGTCGACGAACTGTGCCTTGACCTTGAGCACGTTCTCGGCGAAGTCGCGGCACAAATCAACGAAGTAGCCGCTGTATTGGCCTGAAGCCGGATCGCGCATCACATAGGGGGCTGCGACAGCTGCGCCGCACCGCAGTACGCCGGCTTTCTGGACGTTTTGCCAGGTTGGCGTGTCGGCGTGCGCCGCAGGTTGCGACAGCAACGCCAGGGCTGCGGTAAGGCATGCAACGCCGGTGCTGACTTTGCGTGAAAGGGACCGTGCCATGTTGAATCTCTCCGGTAATTTGTTTTTGTAGGCAGAAGAGCAAGCAAACGAATCGCTGTATTTTATTTGAGTGCCGCAATGTGTGCAGCAATGCATTCAGGCTATTGTGACTCTGCGCAAGCTGTCAACACGCCTGAAAGAATTTTTTGAAGCAAAGCGCCCCCGATCACCTGCAAAAAGTGATTGGGAAGGGCGCTACCGGGGAGGAGGGGGCGAAGCTAGGCGGGACTGCTGGTCAACTGCAATTCGTTGAGAAAACGCTCAAGGATCATGTTCGGACGGCGCCCCTTGCGGGTCGCGATGGCGAGCTTGGCATCGAAGTACAGGCGGTTGGGGTCAAGCGCTGCCATGATGCCTTTTTCCACCCAGGTGGCGGCATAGTGATCGGGCAGGAAACCGATGTAGCTGCCGGTCAGGATAAGAAACGCGATCCCCTCACGGTCAGTCGCCGAAGCCCCGAAGTTGAGCAGTTGGTGCAGCCCGATCGCCTCGGCGGTCATCCGGTAGGTCGGCACCACGGCATCGGCCTGAGCCAGTTGTTCGTCGGTGACACTGGCGGCATGGGCAAACAGCGGATGCTCGTGGCTGCAATACAGGTTTGAACGTTCCTCGTAGAGCAGGCTGTAGTCCAGGCCTGACAGGGGCGAAATCAGCGGTACTGCGCCGACGTGCAGGTGGCCATCCAGAAGGCCGCGCTCGATTTCGCCGGGGGTGCTCATGCTCAGGTTGATGCGCACGCCGCTGCCCTCGGCGCGCACGGCCTTGAGCGCATGGGTGATGCGCATCTTCGGCTGGGTGACCAGGTTGTTGACGATCGCGACGTTGAGGTCGCCGCGCAACTGTTGGTGCATCTGGTTCACTTCGCTGCGAAAGCCCTCGATGGCCACCAGCACGGTTTCACTGGCGCGCAGCACCTCACGGCCTTCGTCGGTAAGCGCAAAGCCCGCTCGCCCCCGCTGGCACAAGCGCATCCCCAGGCGTTTTTCCAGGTCGCCCATGTGCAGGCTGATGGCGGACCGGGTGATGCCCAGCGCACTTTCGGCGCCAGAGAAACTGCCGCATTCGGCGACGGTTTTGAAAACCCGCAGCAGCCTGAGATCAAAATCACTTACCTGATGCAGGGGTGTCTTCTTGGTCATGCGTGAGTTTTCCAATAACTGAGTGCAAGAAAATATAGATTTATCGCACATGACTTTCCAGCACAAGCTAGGCCCATCACTCCACGCTCAGGATTACCGTCATGAACCAGGCCTTGCAGACACCTCTCTCCTTGGCCAGTGGCCTCCAGCTTGAAGCGCACTGGATGCCGTTCTCCTCCAATCGGAACTTCAAGAAAGACCCACGCTTCATCGTGGGTGCCAAAGGTAATCGCCTGATCGATGAGCATGGCCGTGAGGTGTTCGATAGCCTCTCGGGATTGTGGACCTGTGGGGCGGGCCATTCCCGGCAGGAAATTGCTGACGCGGTCGCGACGCAATTGGTGTCCCTGGATTACTCGCCAGCGTTTCAGTATGGCCACCCCTTGTCGTTCCAGCTGGCCGAGAAGATTGCCGCTTTGGTACCCGGTAATCTCAACCACGTATTCTTCACGGGGTCGGGGTCCGAGAGCGCCGATACCTCTGTCAAGATGGCCCGCGCGTACTGGCGCCTGAAAGGGCAGCCTCAAAAGACCAAGCTGATTGGGCGTGCCCGTGGTTACCACGGCGTGAACGTAGCAGGCACCTCGCTGGGTGGCATTGGCGGCAACCGCAAGATGTTCGGCCCATTGATGGATGTAGACCACCTCCCGCACACCTTGCAGCCAGACCAGGCCTTTACAAAGGGGACAGCCGAGACGGGCGGCGTGGCCTTGGCCAATGAATTGCTGAAGCTGATCGAGCTGCATGATGCCTCCAACATCGCGGCAGTTATCGTCGAACCGATGTCCGGCTCGGCGGGTGTCATCGTGCCGCCGCAAGGCTACCTCCAACGCCTGCGCGAGATCTGCGACCAGCACGACATTCTGCTGATCTTCGATGAGGTCATCACGGCTTTCGGGCGCATGGGGACCATGACCGGTGCCGAGTACTTCGGCGTCACGCCGGACCTGATGAACATCGCCAAGCAGGTCACCAACGGTGCCATCCCGATGGGCGCCGTGGTTGCCTCCAGCGAGATCTACAACACCTTCATGTACCAGGCGTCTCCCGAATACGCGGTCGAGTTCGCCCACGGTTACACCTATTCGGCCCACCCGGTTGCGTGCGCAGCTGCCCTGGCCACCTTGGACCTGCTGGAAAAGGACAACCTGGTTCAGCAGTCGGCGGAACTGGCACCGCACTTCGAGAAAGCCATTCATGGCCTGAAGGGCAGCCGACACATCGTCGACATCCGCAACTGCGGCCTGGCCGGTGCGTTGCAGATTGCGCCACGGGATGGCGATGCGCTCATTCGCCCGTTCGAAGCGGGCATGGCGTTGTGGAAAGCAGGTTTCTACGTGCGCTTTGGCGGCGACACCCTGCAGTTCGGCCCAACGTTCAACACCCAACCCCAGGAACTGGATCGCCTGTTCGATGCCGTAGGCGAAGCCTTGCACGGTATCGACTGATCAGCACGCTCTCATGCGACGGGAGCTTCCTTAATACAACAAATAGACCGCTTGTCACCAAGCTCGAGGAAAGAAGATGGCAACTATCAAGCACTTGATCCATGGTGAGCACATCGCGGACGACGCCCGCACCACGGATGTGTTCAATCCGTCCACTGGCCAGGCTATCCACACGTTGGGCCTGGCGAGCCGCGCCACCGTGCAAAAGGCCATCGACTCGGCCCAAGCCGCCTTCCCGGCCTGGCGCAACACCCCGCCCGCCAAGCGCGCGCAGGTAATGTTCCGCTTCAAGCAACTGTTGGAGGCGAACGAGCAGCGTATCGCCCAGCTGATCAGCGAAGAGCACGGCAAGACCATTGAAGATGCCATCGGTGAACTCAAGCGTGGCATCGAGAACGTCGAATTCGCCTCGGCCGCCCCAGAGATCCTCAAGGGCGAATACAGCCGCAACGTCGGCCCGAATATCGATGCCTGGAGCGACTTGCAGCCCATTGGCGTGGTCGCCGGCATCACCCCGTTCAACTTCCCGGCCATGGTGCCGCTGTGGATGTACCCACTGGCTATTGCCTGCGGTAACTGCTTCATCCTCAAACCGTCCGAGCGCGACCCAAGCTCGACGCTGCTGATCGCCGAACTGCTGCACGAAGCCGGCCTGCCAAATGGCGTGCTGAACGTGGTGCACGGTGACAAGGAAGCAGTGGATGCACTGATCGAGGCGCCTGAAGTGAAGGGCCTGAGCTTCGTCGGTTCTACCCCGATCGCCGAATACATCTATGCCGAAGGCACCAGGCGCGGCAAGCGCGTACAAGCCCTGGGCGGCGCCAAGAACCACGCGGTACTGATGCCCGATGCCGAGCTGGACAACGCCGTCAGCGCACTGATGGGCGCTGCCTACGGTTCGTGCGGCGAGCGCTGCATGGCGATCTCGGTGGCCGTGTGCGTCGGTGACCAGGTGGCAGACGCCTTGATTGCCAAGCTCGAACCCCAGATCAAGGCGCTGAAGATCGGTGCCGGCACTTCCTGCGGCCTGGACATGGGTCCGCTGGTCACCGCGGCTGCGCGTGACAAGGTGCTGGGTTACATCGATGACGGCGTTGCCGCCGGTGCCAAGGTCGTTGTGGACGGCCGTGGCTTCAAAGTGGCAGGCAACGAAGACGGCTACTTCGTGGGCGGCACCTTGTTCGACCGCGTTACCCCGGAAATGCGCATCTATAAGGAAGAGATCTTCGGCCCGGTGCTGTGCGTGGTCCGCGTGAACAGCCTGGAAGAGGCGATCAAGTTGATCAACGACCATGAGTACGGCAACGGCACCTGCATCTTCACCCGCGACGGTGAGTCGGCGCGCCTGTTCTGCGACGAGATCGAAGTCGGCATGGTCGGTGTCAACGTGCCGCTGCCGGTACCGGTGAGCTACCACAGCTTTGGCGGCTGGAAGCGTTCGCTGTTCGGCGACCTGCACGCCTATGGCCCGGACGGTGTGCGCTTCTACACCCGCAAGAAGGCAATTACCCAACGCTGGCCGAAACGCACCAGCCATGAGGCCGCTCAATTCGCTTTCCCTAGCAACAGCTAAGGCAAGCCCTTGGTTCGAATGCCTGCGCCGTTCACTGTTCTGACGGAGAACCGCGATGGCGCAGGCGTTCGTCACGCTTCAAGCGTCTGGCTCACTTCATTAATAGGTCGACAAGTATCATGGCGATTACCAACCAATACGTTAAAGATCTTGATCGCGAGTACGTATTTCACTCGTGGTCTACCCAAGGCACACTCAACCCTCTGGTGATCGCCGGTGGCGAAGGCAGCACGGTCTGGGATTACGACGGCAAGCGTTACCTGGACTTCTCCAGCCAACTGATCAACACCAACCTGGGGCATCAGCACCCAGCGGTCATCGCGGCCATCCAGGAACAAGCCGGCGCATTGACCACCATCGCCCCGGCAACGGCCAACCTGATGCGCGGTGAAGCCGCCAAGCGCATCATCGAGCAGGCCCCGGCCGGCTTCAAGAAAGTGTTCTTCACCAACGGTGGCGCTGACGCCAACGAAAACGCGATCCGCATGGCGCGTCTGTTCACCGGTCGTGACAAAGTGTTGTCGTCCTACCGCTCCTACCACGGCAACACCGGTTCGGCGATTGTTGCCACCGGTGACCCGCGCCGCGTGCCGAACGAGTACGCCCGTGGCCACGTGCACTTCTTCACCCCGTACCTGTACCGCAGCGAGTTCAACGCCCAGACCGGGGCTGAAGAAACCGAGCGCGCCCTGCGTCACCTGCGTCGTGTGATCGAGTGCGAAGGTGCGAACTCGATCGCTGCCATTCTGTTGGAGAGCCTGCCGGGTACCGCCGGTGTGCTGGTGACCCCGGCCGCTTACATGCAAGGCGTGCGCGAACTGGCCAACGAGTTCGGCATCATGCTGATCCTCGACGAAGTGATGGCCGGTTTCGGCCGCACGGGCAAGTGGTTCGCCTTCGAGCACTACGGCGTGGTGCCGGACCTGATCACCTTTGCCAAGGGCGTGAACTCGGGCTACGTACCTGTCGGAGGTGTGGTGATCTCGGAGCAACTGAGCAGCTACTTCGACACCCACTTCTTCCCAGGCGGCCTGACTTACTCCGGCCACCCGCTGGCCATGGCCTCGATTGTCGCGTCGATCGACACCATGCGCAAAGAGCGCGTGGTCGAGAACGCCCAGGAAATCGGCGAAAAGCAGCTGGGCCCGCGTCTGCGTGAACTGCAGCAGCGTCACCCGGCCATTGGCGAAGTCCGTGGCGCCGGTGTGTTCTGGGCCCTGGAATTCGTCAGCGACAAGACGACCCGTGCGCCGTTGGCCGCGCAGACCATGCTCGCCTTGAAGAACAAGCTGATGGAGCGCGGCCTGCTGCCGTTCGTGGTCGAAAACCGCATCCACGTGGCGCCGCCTTGCATCATCACGGCTGAAGAAGTCGAGGCCGGTATCGCTATCCTGGATGACGTCATCGGTTCCGTGCTGGGCTGACAGCTTCTCACCACTGTCGAAGGCTTCGGCTTGAGACATTTGCCGCCTTCACGCTGGGCGGCCTTTTTATTCCTGAAAGCCAAAGCCAGGCTAAGCCTGGCTTTGGCGCTTGCATGGGTATCGCACCTTTCTGCTGCGCTTGCCCGGTAAAGCTCAGGGCGGCGCATCAGGTGCGGGATAGCCAGCCCACTTGACGCTTCAGTACCGAGTCACTCGACTCGCCCACCAGTTCTTCGTAAACGCCTGGGGCCGTTGCACCCTCGGTACTGATCAGCAACACGCGCGATTGCCCATCGAGCCTGACGTCAGCAGCCAGGCTGGGGGTGCGCATCAGGCGGGTCAGGGCAGAGAGGCCTGCTACCGCCGACTCACCCGCCACCAGCGGAATGTCTTGCTGGCTGCCCTGAGCCAGTCGCTTCATCGATGCCACGGCTTCGTCATCCTCGATGGTCATGAAGAAGTCGACGCATGGCTGCAGGAACTGCCAGGCCAGAGGGGAGGTTTCACCGCAGGCCAGGCCCGCCATGACAGAATCCACCGAGCCGGTTGCCTTGGCTGCTTTGCCGGACTTTGCGCTTTGATAGAGGCAGTCCGCTTGCGCCGGCTCAACAACGATGAAGGTAGGGCGTTGCTCAGCAAAGTGTTCCCACAGGTAGCTGGCAATACCCGCTGCCAGGCCGCCCACACCGCCTTGCAGGAATACGTGGGTAAACGGCGGCTGCGGGGTGCTTTGAGCTTGCAGGTCTTCAATGATCTCAGCGGGAATGGTGCCGTAGCCTTGCATGACATCCCTGGGGATATCCTGATAGCCCTCGTACGAGGTGTCAGATACCACCCGCCAGCTGTTGCGCTCCGCCAGGCTGGCCGCTTCCTCGACGGATTCGTCATAGTTGCCAGTGATGCGCACGATTTGTGCGCCATAGGCCGCGATGGCGGTCTCTCGCTCGACGCTGACGTTGGCATGCAGCACGATCACGCAGCCGCAGCCAATACTCTGGGCTGCGGCAGCCAATGCACGTCCGTGGTTGCCATCGGTCGCGCTGATGACGGTGAAGTTGGCCAGTTCGGCTGCATGCTTGCCGGCAAACAGGTCTGCAGCGCTGAACTGGCGCTCGGCGAAGGTGCGCATGATCAGGCGCACCAAGGCGATCGGGGAGCCAAGCGCCTTGAAACTGCCCAGTTGCGAACGCACCGATTCATCTTTGACCCATACCTGCGCGACGCCCAGCTCACTGGCAAGCCCCGGCAGGTCATACAGCGGCGTGCCATTGGCATTGATGCTCGACCACTGGCCAAGCCACTGGCGACTTTCGTTGGCGCTGGCGATGCTCATGATCCGCTTGAGATCATCAGGGTAGGGTTGGCGGGTTACGTTCGGGTTCGCTAACAGCATTTCGGACTCCAATGGCAGGCAAAGTAGGGCCACTGCCGCCGGTAATCACTGGCGGGCACAGGTGGGCAGGGGAGATCAGCGGGGCGTGTTGAGGCGCCGCTGGACGACATCCAGCAGCACTTGTGCACCGTTGAGCAGCTGGTCGTCGTCAGTATGCTCGCGGGGGTTGTGGCTGATGCCCCCACGGCTGGGCACGAAGATCATTGCGGCAGGTGCAATGCGGGCGATCATCTGCGCATCGTGGCCTGCGCCCGAAGTCATGCGGCGCAGGCTGAAGCCAAAGCGTCGGGCAGAGTCTTCGATAGCATTTGCCAGGGATGGGTCAAAGGTCACAGGCTGGAATCGCACCAGTTGCTCGGTTTCAATCGACACGCCTTCCTCTTCGGCAATTTCTGCAAGTCGTGCGGCGAGCTGTTGTTCAGCTTTCAGCAGTTTGCTTTCGTCTGGGTCCCTGAGGTCGACAGTGAAGCTGGCGCGACGCGGGATAACGTTGATCACATCAGGCTCGAAGGTCATGCAGCCGACAGTCGCGAGCGTGGTGCCACTGCTTTTGGCGAGGTGCCGCAACTCGGTGGTGATGGCGCAGGCCACATAGCCAGCATCGTGACGCAGGTGAGTAGGGGTAGTGCCCGCGTGGTTCGCATTGCCCTTTACGGTCACCTGTTGCCAGGAAATGCCCTGCAGATTTTCCACCACGCCGATCAAGGTGTTTTCCGCCTCCAGAATGGGGCCTTGTTCGATGTGCAGCTCCAGGTATTCGTGGGGCACCAGGGCGCCTGGTTCCAGCTCGCCGGCATAGCCGATGCGGGCAAGCTCATCACCCAGGCGGCTGCCGTCGGTACCTACAGTGTCCAGGGCGTCTTCAACGCTCATGCCACCGGCATAGACCAGCGAGCCCATCATGTCCGGTTGGTAACGCACGCCTTCCTCGTTGGTGAAGGCGCCCACGGTGATGGTGCGTGGTGGCAGCACGCCTGCTTCACGGTATGCACGCTGTACGGCCAGCCCAGCCAGCACACCGTAGCAGCCGTCCAGGGCCCCGGCGTTGGTGACCGTGTCGATATGCGAGCCCATCATGAAGGGGCGGTCGTGTCCGGTGTCGCTTGTTGAGCGGAGCGAGCCAAAAATGTTGCCGATACGATCAACCTGAATGTCCAGTTCAAGCTCGCGCATCCAGGCCAATAACTGATCACGGCCCGCTTTTTCCGCATCGCTGAGCGCGATGCGCGTCCTGCCACCTTGGGTCAGGTCAACACCAATATCGCCCAAGGTTTTGATCTGCTGAAGAAGCTTCGCACCATTCAATTGCAAGCCAGGCACATTGCTCATTCCTATCTCCGCAATGCGAAGGGCGGATGCCGCCACTTCGCGTTGTTGTTCTGTGGTTACCGAAAAATGATATTCCTTTAACAGTGTATGAAATCTTGATTTTGTGCCTGTTAGCGTAGTTTTATTGCGTTTGAGTGCATGAACCACTGGATTCATTACGAGCTGACCATGAGCCTTGATTCGTTTGACCGTGCCTTGCTGGAAGTGGTCCAGCGCGATGCATCAACATCCCAGATAGCGCTTGGCGAGCAGGTGAGCCTGTCCTCGGCGGCGGTCAACCGGCGCTTGAAGAAATTGGGCAGCGAAGGGGTCATTCAGCGCACGGTGGCGCAGGTGAACCCTGCGAGCCTGGGTTACATGCTGACCGTCATCACCGAGGTCGAGGTAGAAAGTGAGCGGTTGGAGCTGCTGGACGAAATGAAAAGAACTTTCATGGCGTGTCCGCAGGTTCAACAGTGCTACTACGTGGCAGGGGAGTGTGACTTCGTGCTCATCATGCTGGTCAGGAACATGGAGCAGTACACCCAATTGACCAGGACGCTCTTTTTCCAAAGCAACAACGTCAAGCGCTTCAAGACACTGGTTTCAATGAGCAATGTGAAAACCGGGCTCGTGGTGCCGACCGACTTGGAAGATTGAGCGTGGAATGAGACGGGGGCAACTGTCGTTGCCCCCGTCCGGTGCTGCTGAACCTGGCTGCTACCCGTTATTGTTGTCGTTGCCGGCAGCCATGGCGGCGAAGGCGGTTCGGATTTCCGAGTCTTGAATCTCCAGTAGACATTGCAGGCGCGTTCATCGCTCAGACAGCGCGGCACGCTGTTCATGATTCTGGGCGTTTGTGGCATGCGTCCTTCTCTGGTGGATCAGGCCAAGGCAGATGATCATCACGGCCAGGAGCCCGGTGGCCGTGATCTCCGAGCGATAGGCCGGGATGAAGAACATGCCGATCAGTGCACCGCTGATGAACAGGATCACTGCCCAGGTCAGCCACGGGAACAGCCACATGCGAAACGCCGGCAGCTTGCCTGCGGCCATCAGCTTCTTGCGCAGGCACAGCTGCGAGACGGCGATGACCAGGTAGACGAGCAGGGCGACAGCACCCGAGGTAGAAAGCAGGAACTTGAATACGTTTTCGGGGGCGAAGTAATTGATGAAGGTTGCCACGATGCCGATCACCGTCGAGCCTGCTACTGCTGCGAGTGGCACGTTCGCGTTGGTGGTGTACTTGTACAGTCGTGGCGCATCACCGCGTTTGGCCAGCGAGTAGAGCATGCGCGAGGCGGTGTACACCTGGGAGTTCATGCAGCTGGCGACCGCCAGCAAGACAACGATGTCGATCACCAGGTTGGCGTTGGGAATGTTCATGATTTCCAGAGCGCGCTGGAACGAGCCCACTTCTGGCAGGCGCGGATCGTTCCAGGGTACGACAGACAGGATCATCAGGATCGACAACAGGTAGAACACGCAGATGCGCCATACCACCGAGTTGGTGGCGCGGGTGATCTGGCGTGCGGGATTCTTCGATTCTGCAGCGGCGATGGTCACCACTTCGGCGCCGATGAAGCTGAACATGGTGGTCAGCATGGCACCAATGACCGCAGACAATCCATTCGGTGCGAAACCGCCGTGCTGGGCCATGAGTTGCCCGATGCCGCTGACTTCACGATTGGGCAGCAGCCCCATCAGTGCAGCTGCACATAGCGCAATGAAGGCGATGATGGCGACAATCTTGATCAGCCCAAACCAGAACTCGAACTCACCGTAGCGGGCGACACTGAAGAAGTTGGAGCACGTCAGCAGCACGATCATGGCCAAGGCAGTGATCCAGGTATCAATCGCCGGTACCCAGGTGTGAACGATGTTCGCTGCAGCAATGGCTTCCAATGGAATGGCCAGTACCCAGAACCACCAGTACAGCCAACCGATGCTGAAGCCGGCCCAAGGGCCGATGGCCCGGTCGGCATAGGTTGAAAACGAACCGGTATCCGGTGATGCGACCGCCATTTCGCCCAGCATGCGCATGACCAGCACGACCAGCGCGCCAGTGAATATGTAGGCCAGGATAACGGCCGGGCCGGCCTTGGCGATGGCATGCCCGGAGAAGACGAACAGGCCTGCACCGATGACGCCGGCAATCGAAAGCATGGTGACATGGCGCTGCTTCAAGCCGGGAGCGAGTGATGTATTCGACATGGATAGACTCATTATTTGTTCTTGGAGCGTTCTAATCCGTACAGCAGGCAAGGCCCCCGACGCGCTGAAAAAGATCGTGCGGTGGGGTGAAGCGCTAGCGCAGGCTTGCCTTCTGTAACAGGCACTCTGGTGACGGTGCCAACGTGTCATTCAGCGGTCCGCCGCTCGTGCGGCCCCTACAGATCACAAGACTTTGGGTGAAAGCATTGTTGAGTTAAATCCTTTTTTTCTCACGCTATGTTTCTAAAATACTCACCCATTATTGGCCAGCGAAGTGAGTGCTTTCGTGTTCAGCGCTTCGCCTGAAAAATGATTCCTCTGAGGATTAATCGCTACAGCGCGATGCTGTTGACAGCGCCAGGCATAATTTTTATTGTGAATGCAGTCATGCACACAAAATAGCATGCAGAAAGTGCCGTACCTTCCTGCCAAAAACAATGAATATCAGTGAGGTGTGAAATGGTTCTTCCGGTCCCGTCGTATCTGAAAGGTCTCTTCGTTGGCGCAAGCCTGTGTGGTGCATTGCTGGCTCAATCCGCTGCCCAGGCTGCGGAAACGTCGGTTTGGCAAACCATTCAAAAGGCAGGAGAGTTGCGCTGCGGTGCAGCGGTTGCTGCGCCGTACGTGATGCGTGACGCCAAGACAGGCGAGTACAGCGGCTACTTTGTCGACTTGTGCCGCGATTTCGGGGAGAAGGTGCTGAAGGTGAAGGTATCGTTTGTCGATACCAACTGGGACAACCTGGTGGCAGGTTTGCAAAGCAACAAGTGGGACTTGGCCATGGCCCTCAACCAGACCCCCGAGCGTGCCCTGGCGGTTGCCTTCACTGTGCCAGCCACCGATTACCAGGTATCGCTGCTGGTGAACAAGGACAACCCCAAGGTCGCTGATGTGAAAGAAGACCTTTCGGCCCTCGACAAGCCTGAAGTGACCTTCGCTGTCATGTCGGGCACCGCCCAGGACAAAGCCATTTCCTCGGTGATCCATAACGGCAAGATCATGCGTTTGCCGGGCATGGATGAAGCTCGCCTTGCGGTCATGTCAAAACGCGCTGACGTGCTGGTAGACGCCAGTGATACCAACCACTTGTTTGCAATGGCCAACCCCACCTGGACGCGTGAGATTTTGCCCAAGCCGGCCTTGGCCAAGCAGGGCGTATCGTTCGGCGTGCGGCGCGATATTTCGCCTGCCGACCTGGAGGTGCTGAATATCTACCTGCGCCAAAAGCGCGATACCGGCGATATCCAGCAACTGGTCGACAAGGCCTCGAACGAGGCCAATGCTGCGAAATAGGATTCCCTGGCATGCTGTCCGCGATTGTGGTGCGGGCAGCATTTTCCCGTTCTTGAAACAAGAAGGTGATAACTGATGTGTGACCCGACACGCCCCCTGGCAGGACAAACCGTACTGGTGACCGGTGCCTCTGGTGGTATTGGTGCCGCGATCGTCGAGCAGTTGGCGGCCGAGGGTGCGCGCCCGATCATTCATTACAGCCGTGACGAGCAGGGCGCCCGCGCATTGCTCGAGCGCATCGGTGGTAAGGGTTGGATCGTACAGGGCGACCTGAGTGATGAGGCCGGGCCAGAGCAGCTTTGGCAGGCCGCACTTGAGTTGAGCGGTGGCCGTATCCATGGTCTTGTGAACAACGCCGGTATCCGCACTGAAATTGGCCTGGAGGCCGACTCGGCACAGTGGCGCGCCGCTTGGCGCCGTGAGTTTCAGGTCAACTTCTTCGCTGCCGCCGATCTCAGCCGCGAAGCCGTCCAGCACTACCGTGCCCACGGTGGCGGACGAATCATCAACATGGCCAGTCGTGCGGCCCAGCGCGGCTACGCTGCCGATGCCTTGCCTTATGGCACCAGTAAGGCTGCGTTGATCAACCTTACAAAGTCCCTTGCCCGTAGCGTGGCTGCTGATGGTGTGGTTGCGGTGGCTATTGCGCCGGGTTGGGTGCGTACCGACATGGCTGAGCAGTTTGTCGCTCAACAGGGTGAAGCGGCGGCAGTGTCTGATATCCCGGTGGGGAGAATGGCCGCTCCTGCAGAAGTCGCTGAGTTGGTTGCGTTCACGCTGCGTCCGTCCCAGGCGTCGCTCAATGGCGCGACGCTGGACGTCAATGGGGGCAGTTACATCCGATAACTCAGCGGGTTTACTCGCGAAGAGGCCTGTTCAGGCCATGCAGTGCCAAGGGGCTGACTGGTGCAGTTGCCCCAACCGGCTGCGGGTTCGCATCAGGTCGGCAAGCGGCCCGCCCAGGCTCTCTTCCAGCGGTCGCTTGCCAATCACCGTCACTTGACGGTCCTGGTCATACAGCACATCCACCAGGTTGACGAAGCGCTGCTGGGCTGCCAGCGAACATTCCGCCAGGTCATCCAGCCCATCAATGATCCACTCATCGTACTGCTGCGCCAGCACCAGGTAGTCGATCACCGCCGTGGCCTTTTCGCACAAGTCGTCAAACCCGAGCACCACCCGCCGGCCGTCGATGGCCAGTGCGCGTAAGGGGCGCTTGTTCACCTCCAGCATCACCGGCTCTTCGCGCGGCACGTTCAGCGCCTGGCGCTGCGCGGCATCGCCTGGCCACACATAATGGCCCTGGGTGAAACGCTGGTGCTCGCGGTTGGCCGGCAGGCTGCGAAAATCTGTATCGCCGCCTACCTCCAGCACTTCCATAGCGCTGTTGATCAGGCGGATCACGGGCAGGAAACGCTCGTGGTACAGCGGGTTGGGCAGCAAGCCTTCAGGGGCGTAGTTGGAGGTCACCAGCAGGAACACGCCACGGGCGAACAAGGCGTTGAACAACCGGGTGAGCAGCATGGCATCGCCAATGTCATGCACATGGAACTCATCGAAGCACAGCACCCGGCAATCGCCCACCAGCTCATCGAGTGTGGCACCCAGCGCATCGTCCAATGCCCGGTGGCGGTGCATGCCCTGGTGCAGGCGGGCGAAGAAGTCATGAAAGTGCAGGCGCAGTTTGGCTTCTACCGGCACCGCCTGAAAAAAGCCATCGAGCAGCCAGCTTTTGCCGCGTCCCACCGAGCCGTACAGGTAAAGGCTGCGTGGTTGCCCTTGTTCGAGCTGTACCAGTTGTGTGGCCATGCACTGGATCACCCGTCGCTGGCCATCACTCAGCTGGTAACCCCGGCTGCGGGCTTTGTCCTCGAACCAGTCGAGCAGTTCACTGTGGTTGGCTTCGACGCCACGCAGGCGTTGGCCAAGCTGGCGAAGTGGGGCGGGGATCCAGGCAGACAAATGCACAGCTCCTTGGGCGATGGCGGGGCAGCGTGCAGCTTGCCCGAGGGCGGCCATTTTGACCAATACAGAAAGTGGCCGGCAATGATCGCTTCATGCGATAGGTCTGGCATCAGCGTGGGGAAAATGACTAACTCGCTGTTTTCTGGCAATTTTTTTTCATCAGGGGCTTCACAGATCAAAACTTTGTTGTTAAAGTGCCGCGCATTCCAAGACAACAACCCAGTTGTCACTCAGTTGGAATTGTCAGAGCAGCAAACGCTGCATCCGATACAGGGGCGTCGCCAAGCGGTAAGGCAGCAGGTTTTGATCCTGCCATGCGTTGGTTCGAATCCAGCCGCCCCTGCCATTTTTCAGATTCAAACGTATATCACCCGGTGCTTAGGAAAATGAGCGCTGGGTTTTGTCGTTTTTGTCGTTTTTGCGCGATGTCTGTAGAGCGGCCGTGTGCCGCTCTCAACTAACCTGCAATCCCCAGCATTTCATTCAGCACCCTGGCCAGTTCATCCGCCTGCACGGGCTTCTGGATCACCACGCTGCCCGGTAATTCCAGGCCCTGCAACTCCGCATAACCGGTAAGAAACACCACCGGCAGGTGCGGGTAGCGGTCACGGGCCGCCAGCGCCAACTGCGCGCCGTTGAACTCGGGCATGGCGAAATCGGTAAGCAGCAGGTCGATTTCCCCATCCAGCAGGGCCAGGGCCTGTTCGCCGCTGTGCGCCTGGCGCACCTGGTAGCCGTACTGGCGCAACACGTCGCCCAGCATGTCGCGCACCAGGTGGTCATCATCCACCAGCAGTACCGTACGGTTGCGGCCACTGTCGCTGACCGACTGCCTGAGCAGCGGTACGGCCGGTTCGCTCATGGCCTGCTCCTTGACCGCCGGCAGATACACCGCCACTTGCGTGCCACGGCCAGGTACGGTGTCGATGCGCACGCCGCCCCCGGACTGTTTGGCAAAGCCGAACACCTGGGCCAGGCCAAGGCCGGAGCCCTTGCCGATGTCCTTGGTGGTAAAGAACGGCTCGAACACCTTGGCCAGCACGTCTTCGCTCATGCCACAGCCGGTATCGCGGATGCTCAGCATCACATATTCCCCAGGCTCCGGGTCTTCGGGGCGCTGCGGGCGGGTATCGATGCGGGTGTTGTGAGTTGTCAGGGTCAGCTGGCCGCCATCGGGCATGGCATCGCGGGCATTGATCGCCAGGTTGAGGATGATCATTTCGGTCTGGGTAGGGTCGGTCAGGGCCTGCCACAGGGCCGGGTCCAGGTCCAGGCGTACCGAGACGTTACCGCCCAAGGTGCGGCTTAACAGTTCTTCCAGGCCGGCCAGGGTGCGATTGAGGTTCAGCGGCACGGGTTCCAGGCGCTGACGGCGGGAAAACGCCAGCAGCTGTGAGGTCAGCTTGGCGCCACGCTCGCCGGCTTCGCGGATGTGCGTGAGGCGCGTGCGGGCTTTGTCCAGGTTGGCCTTGGCCAGGTCGCGCTCGAGAAAGCTGGCGCCGGTGAGGATGACCGTCAGCAGGTTGTTGAAGTCGTGGGCCACGCCTGCGGTCAGCTGGCCGACCGCTTCCAGCCGTTGCATCTGTTGCAGCGCCGCCTCGATGCGTTCGCGCTCGTTGATCTGTTCGCGCAGGCGCGTGTTGGCTTCTGCCAGGCCAAGGGCGGCTTCGCGCTCGCTGGTAATGTCGCGCGCCACCACGTACAGCAAGGTGTCTTCGGGCACCACCACCCACGACAGCCAGCGCTGCTGCCCACCGGCGTGCTGGATGCGCCCCACGAAGCGGGCACTGGTGCGGCCGTGGGCGAGGGCGGCCAGTTCGGTAAGCAACAGTTCCTGGTCGTGCTCGGGCAGCAGGTGCAGCAAGGAGGACTGGCTCAGCCGCTCGCGGGAGAAGCCCAGGCTGGCTTCCCAGGCGGGGTTGAGTGCGACTGGGGTCAGGTCTTTGTTGAGCACGGCCAGCAGGTCCTGCGACAACTCCCAGGCGCGGTCGCGTTCTCGGGTGCGGCGTTCCACCCGCTCGCCCAGCATCTCGTTGAGCTGGCGCAGCGCCTGGGTGGCCAGGCGCTGGGTGTGGATGTCCTGCAGTACGCCGGAAAAACGCACGCACTGGTCGTTGACGAACTGGCACTGGCCGCTGCTAAGCAACCAGCGTGGCTCCAGCCCGTTGGGTTGGGCAATACGGAACTCGACCCGGTAGTGGCCGCCGCTTTCCGGGCGCATGGCGTGCTCCACCGCCTCGCGCACCAGTGGCAGGTCGTCGGGGTAGATGCCGGCGTAGAACACGTCAAGGCTCATTTCGGTGCTGGTGGGCAGGCCGAACAACGTCTTGCAGCGGTCGTCCCACAGCAGCAGGCCTTCTTGCGGGCGCAGGTCCCAGGTGCCCATGCCGGCGGCGTCGATGGCGATGCGGGCACGGGCTTCGACATCTGCCAGTGCCTCTTCGGCGCGGCGCCGGCGCTGGCGTTCCTGCACCTCGGTCAGGGCCCGGCGCACGGCCTTGGGCAGCAGTGGCAGGTTTTTTTTCAGCACATAGTCGGTGGCGCCGAGGCGGATCATTTCCACCGCGTGCTCTTCGCCATAAATGCCGGACAGGAAAATGAACGGTATGTCTGGCGCCAGGCGCTGGGCGATGGCCAGCACCTCGGTGCCGGACGAGCCTGGCAGCACGCAGTCGCACAGGATCAGGTCATAGTGGGCCTCACGCAGGGCATGTTCGACGCCCGCATGGTCGAACACCAGCCGGTGCTGCACATTCAGCCCGCTGCGCTCCAGGCGCATCAGGGTCAGCTCGGCGTCCATCGCGCTGTCTTCGACCATCAGTATTTTCAACGGCGTTTGCTGCATCGTTGCGGCGGCCTCAGTTGCTACCGCGACGGTTCAGCCGCAGTGAGCCGGGTGGCGGTTCGTTGAGCACTGCCCAGAATACCCCGAGGTCGGAGATGGCGGCGACGAATTCCTTGAACTCCACCGGTTTGACCACATACGCGTTCACCCCCAACTCGTAGGCGCGCAGCAGGTCGGGCTCCTCCCGTGAGGAGGTCAGCATGACGGTGGGGATGCTGCGCAGTTCGGGTGTGGCACGGACTGCCTTGAGCACTTCCAGGCCATCGACCTTGGGCAGTTTCAGGTCCAGTAGCAGCACGGCAGGGTTGCCGTCGTCGCGATCGGCATAGGCATTGCGGCGCAGCAGGTAGTCCAGGGCATCGGCGCCGTCGCGCAGCACGATGACTTCGTTGGCCAACTGGCTGCGCTCCAGGGCCAGCAGCGTCAGCTCCAGGTCCCTTGGGTTGTCTTCGACCAGCAGGATGGGTTTAAGCATGGTGATAGTGGTGCCTCAGGTGGATTCGGGGTGGTGCGGCAGGGTGAAGTGGAAGCTGGCACCCTGGTCGATCTGGCCAGTGGCCCAGACCCGGCCGTCATGGCGCTCGATGATACGGCGCACGCTGGCCAGGCCAATCCCGGTGCCTTCGAAGTCCTCCATGCGGTGCAGGCGCTGGAACACACCGAACAGCTTGTTGGCGTAGGCCATGTCGAAGCCTACGCCATTGTCGACGATGCAGATTTCGGTTTCGTCAGGGTGCTGTACCGCGCGGATGCCTATGTGCGCGGGGTTACGGCCACGCGTGTACTTGATGGCATTGGCGATCAGGTTGTGCAAGGCCATGTTGATGAATGCCGGGTCGCCGATCACCTTGGGCAGTGCAGCGATGTCCCAAACGATTGCGCGGCCTTCGTAATCCGGTGCCAGCTCGCTGCGAATCGCATCGACCAGCGTGTTGAGGTCGACGTCGGACAGGCGCAAGGCCGAGCGGCCCATTTGCGAGAAGTTGAGCAGGTTGTCCACCAGGCTGCCGGCGAAGTGCGCCGCTTCTCCGATATGCTGAAGGTAGCGCTTGCCGCGTTCGCTCAGGCCCTGGCCTTCGATTTCGCCGAGGAGCTCGGTGTAGCCGGCGATGTGCCGCAAGGGGGCGCGCAAGTCGTGGGACACGCTGTATGAAAATGCTTCAAGCTCCTTATTCGAACGGCGCAACTCGCCTGCCAGTTGCGCCAGCTCTTCGGCCTTGCGCAACACAATGCCCAGCACGGCGCTGCGCAACTCCATCACGCCCTCGATCACCAGCGGGTCCCAGGGCTCGCAGTAGCCGCGCAGTTCTTCCTGCCAGCGCTCAAAACTGTGTCGCGGGTCGAGGTTGCCCTGCGGCCCGGCCTGCTTGGTCGGCTGGCCCGCCCAGCTCACCGTGCGCACCTGCTCGGGGCGGAACCACAGCAGGTAGTGCGAGTGGATCTGCGAGATGGCCACCGCCAGCACACCGCCTGCATGGGCGGCCAGTTCGGGCAGGTCGGTGATGTCACGGCGCAGGTTGTCGCTGTGGAACACCGTGTCTGCACCGCGTTGGCCGAGCCAGTGCACCAGCGCGGTCACCTGGGCTTCGGGCGGGGTCTTGCCGATCAGGTCGCAGCGTTCGGCCGAGATTACGGCGGCACCCTGGGCACCGGCAAAGGCCAGCAGCACATGGGGCAGGTCGCGCAGGCCATCGCTGACGCTGTCATGGTCGGCCATGGACGAGATCATGCGCACGATGTGTTGGCGCAGCGCCAGCAGCTTGCGTGTGCTGGCATGCGCCTCGCGGGACTCGATCTGCAGCGACAGCACGCTGGCCAGCAGCTCGCTGGCCGTGCGGGTACGCAGGTCCACCGCACGCGGCTGCTGATGGTGGCAGGACACCAGCCCCCACAGCTCACCGTCGACCACGATCGACAACGACATCGAGGCCAGCGTGCCCATGTTGCGCATGTATTGCAGGTGCACCGGTGACACGCTGCGCAGCGCGGCGAAGCTCATGTCCAGTGCCTTGCCGGTACGCGGGTTGGTGGCCGGCAGCAGGGGCGAGGGTTGGTAGTTGGCGTCTTCGATCACGCGGATGCGGTTCACCCGGTACAGCTCGCGCGCCTGGCGCGGGATGTCTGCAGCCGGGAAGCATAGGCCCAGGTAACGGGGGTAGCCCGGGTCGGCCACCTCGGCCAGCACCTGGCCGTTGCCATCGGCATCGAAACGGTACGCCTTGACCCGGCCAAAACCGGTGATGCGCTTGAGCTGCAGCACCGTTTGCTGCAGCAGGTCTTCAAGGCTGCTGGCCAGCTGAAGGCTGCCAACGAAGCTGCGCACCAGCGGGTAGTAGTCGCCTTGCCCGGCCAGGTCCGGTGGCAGGCGTGGGGGTTCGAGTTCGGCGACCAATACTTCGTCATGACAGTGCACCAGCAAGTGCAATGGGGTGCTGAACGGCGCGCCCTGGCGCAAACGCACGTCGCCAATGTGGAAAGGGAAAATTTCATCGTCGGGTAAACGCGCGAGCTGCGCGCGCACGTCAAAACCGTCGCTGACCAGGTGGGTGAAGTGGCAACCGATCAGCTCCCGGGCCGGCAAGCCCAGCCAGTGCTCGACATTTTCACTGGCCTGCAGCACGCACAGGTCGGTGGCATCCAGCACCAGCAAGAAACCGTGGGGCTGGATGCTGCTCGGCAGGTGGATCGGTTCCCGGGCACAGCGTTCCATGGCTTCTGCCAGCGTGTTGTCTGCAGTCATCAATGAAAACGCTCCTGTCTTGTCCGTCCATGTATGGCACAGGATGAGGTTGTTTCACCCTATCAGAATATAGGCAGTTTTACCGGCCTCTGGCCATTGGAGGCACTGGGTAGCGAGGGGTTCTACGCGGGCTTGGTTTTTTTTGACGGGGCGGTATCGCTTTATCGCTAATACAAAAAAATGGCTTGATGCCACCACAGTTGCGCTGCCTCGCTGCTACGCTCAGATCAGGCAGTTTCAATAAGGATAATAAGGTGACGGAGCGCTTGGTGGCCGCGCTGTTGGGCCTGTTGTTCAGTGGCAGTACCGTGGCTGCGGACTTTCTCGTGGAAGTGCGGGTGCTGGTGCAGCGCGGCTGCATGCTGGTGACCCAGGCACGCGATGCGGGAGCTCAGGCGCTAGGGCGGATCGACCTGGGTGCGACGGCGCGCCTGGACGGCCCTGGCGCGCCTTTGAGCGGGGTTCTGCTGAGCCAGCGCCCGCCGCGCCTGGAGTGCAACCCGGGCACCCCTTATCAAGTGCGCGTCGACGGCGGCCAGCATGGCGGCGTTGGCGAGCTGCGTTACCTGGCCAGCGACGACCGCACCGCACGGCCCATTCCTTACCGCTTGTACCGCGATGCTGCCTGGCGCGACCCCTTGGAGGTTGGCGTGGCCCAGTCGGCGCGGGTGCCAAGCAGTGGCTCGGTCGAGCTGCCGCTGTATGCGCGTGTCGACAAACTGGCCTGGGTGCCGAATGCAGGGCTGTACGCCGACCTGCTCAAAGTCACGGTCACCTGGTAGGGATATCATCATGCACAAGGACGCGATGCCATGAAGCGCACTTCGATCCTGTTGCTCACCCTGGGGCCACTGCTGGTGCCCGGTGGCACGGTGCATGGCAGCACCACCGGCTTCATCCAGGCGCGGCTGGTCATCAGCGCCGCCTGCCAGATCAGCAGCAACGAAACGCAGCCGGCCGTGCTGGGCAACCCGGGTGTACTGGACTTTGGCGAGCGCGGCCCGAACTGGGACCAGCCGCTGCGTAGCCGGGTTGACGAAGCGGGCGGCGAGGGCAGCCTGCAGATCAGCTGCACGCCCGAGGTACGGGCTTTCAACGTGCGGATCAATGGTGGCCTGAATGGCGATGATGGTATTCGCCGCCTGAGCAACGGCCGTGAACTGATCCCTTATCAACTGGCGGTCGACCCGGGCGGCAATAGCCGTTACGTCATCGGCCAGGCACGCGCCTTCACCATCAACAGCGCCCGGCAGATCCCGATTCCCATCTACGGTGTGGTAGTGGCGCAACCCCGCGCACTGCCGGCCGGGCTGTACCGCGACACCCTCAGAGTGACCCTGGACTGGTAACTACGCAAGGAGACTCCGATGCGAACGAACCTTTCATGCTGCATGCTTGCAGGCCTCGGCCTGGCGCTGGCCTCTCCGGCACAGGCCGCCACGGTGACCGGGAGCATTACCTCGACGTTGACCCTGACTGCCGCGTGCCAGGTCAATGGCGGTACGGCGACATCAGGGCTGAATTTCGGCGCGCTGAACTTCGGCACTGTGGATGCCCTGTTCACCAGCGCCAATGCTCAGGTACAGAGGAGTGGTGGCGGTGCCATGAGCATTCTGTGCTCGGCGGGTGCGATCCCTGTGATCAAGGTGCGCGCCGGCCTGCATGATGGCCAGTCGAGCGGGGGGACGCGGGCGCTTGCCGATGGCGCTGGCAATTTTGTGCCCTACGACCTCTATACCGACTCCGGCGCTTCGAACTTGCTGGCGATCGACGGCACCATCACGTTGCCAACCAGCACTGGCGCGGCCCAGACGGTCAATCTTTACGGCAGGGCGGTGGGCAAGGCCGGTTTGCCACCCGGGACCTACACCGACACGATTTCGGTTGAGCTGTCGTTCTGAGCCATGCGCCGCTGGTTGACATGGAGCCTGACCGGTACCGGCCTGTTGCTGGCCACCCCGCTGAGTGCGGTGACCACCAGCACCTTCACGGTGACGGCTCAAATCGTTGCCGGCTGCCTGGTGATGGGCGGCGTCACCAACTACGGGACGCTGGACTATGGCACGCAGTCAGCGTTGTCCACCAGCACACTCAGCACTTCGCTGGGCGGCAGTACGGTGACGTTCCAGTGCACGCCAGGCGTGGCCATGAGCATGAGCCTTGACGGGGGGCAGAACAGTGCCAGCGGCACACGCAACCTCAAGCGTACAAGCGGGACACAAGTGCTGGCCTACCAGTTGTACCGGGACGCGGCCTTCAGCCAGAGCCTGGGGATCGGCCAGAGCGTGGCCGTGAGCTATTCCGACCCGACGGCGATCAAGCTGCCGGTGTACGGGCGGGTCCAGCTGACCGGCACCCTGCCGGCAGGGATCTACACCGATGTGGTGCAAGTGACGGTGACCTGGTAGACGCCAGCGCCAGCAACGACAAGTGTCTAAGGAGAGCTGCATGCGGGAAGGCGCGAAGTGGGCGCATGGATTGATCGGGTTGTTGTGGCTGGCAAGCTTGCCGGCAGGGGCGGCGACGTCGGTGCTGATCTGGCCGATCGACCCGGTGCTGGAGGCCGACCAGAAGGCCGGTGCCCTGTGGCTGGAAAACCGTGGCACTGCGCCGGCCAACTTGCAGGTGCGCGTGTTCGCGTGGCGCCAGGGTGATTACCAGGAGCAGTTTCAGGCGCAGCGCGAAATCATTGGCAGCCCACCGGTGGCCAACATTGCGCCGGGGCAAAAGCAGCTGATCCGCCTGACCCGCACCGGCCCCTCGCCAGCCGGCCAAGAGCAGGCCTACCGCATCATCATCGACGAAATCCCGCCCGCCCTCCCTGTCGAAAAGGCCGAGCCCGGCGCAACAGCGGCCATCCGCCTGCAGATGCGTTACTCGGTGCCTTTGTTCGTCTACGGCGAGGGGCTGTGGGGCAAGGCCGACCCCGAGGGCAAGCGTAATGTCGAGGGGGTGGGCAAGCCGCAGCTCAGCTGGCGCCCGGTGACCGTGCAGGGCAAACCCTACGTTGAACTGCGCAACACAGGCCCGGTGCACGCGCGCCTGACCGATGTGGTGGTGCAGCAAGGCAGCCAGAGCAAACCGCTGGCCGAGGGCTTGCTGGGCTATGTGCTGCCGGGTGCCAGCATGCGTTGGCCGGCACCCGTGGCGCCCGGCAGCACCAGCGTGCTCAAGGGCCGGATCAACGGCCAAGGCTCGGCGGACGCCATCCGCCAAGGCCAATGAGCCAGCAACTGAATGCAGTGCAGGGGCCAGGGAGGACCCGGCAATGGTTGGAAACCGTGTGTGAAGTGGCTGACGGCGATGACGCGCCGCTGGTGCCTGGGGCTGGCCATGGTCAGCCCTGGGCTGGCGCTGGCCGACGACCTGCCCCCGCCACCCACGGAGATGTCCGCCATCGCCGATGCCACGCTGTACCTCGACCTGCTGGTGAACCAGATGCCCAGGGCTGAACTGGTGCCGGTGCAGCAGCGGGCGGGGCAGTTGTACCTGGACAGCGAGGTATTGCGCGCGGCGGGCATCTCGCTGCCGGGCAACCCTCAGGGCGAAGTGGCCCTGGAGCGCATCGTGGGGTTGCATACCGACTACGACAGCCAGAATCAACGCCTGCTGCTGCAGGTGCCGCCAGCCTGGCTGCCAGACCAGCAGCTGGGCGACCGCAACCTGTACCCGGCCAGCGATGCCCGCAGCAGTTTCGGCGCCTTGTTCAACTATGACCTGTACCTGAATGACACCGACGACGGCGGCACCTACCTGGCCGCCTGGAACGAGCTGCGCCTGTTCGACAGCTGGGGCACCTTTTCCAGCACCGGGCAGTGGCGTCAGTCGTTCAATGGCGTACAGGCGGACGCCACGCGGCAAGGCTTCATGCGTTACGACACCACCTGGCGCTTCACCGATGAGCAGCGCCTGCTGACGTATGAGGCGGGTGATTTCGTGACCGATGCCTTGCCCTGGAGCAGTTCGGTACGCGTGGGCGGCTTGCAGTTGTCACGTGACTTTGGTGCGCGCCCCGACCTGGTCACTTACCCGTTGCCGGCGTTCGCAGGGGAGGCGGCGGTCCCAACGTCGCTGGACCTGTTCATCAACGGCTACAAGTCCAGCACTACCGAGCTACAGCCAGGCCCCTATACCTTGACCAACGTGCCCTTCATCAATGGCGCGGGGGAGGCGGTGGTCGTCACTACCGATGCGCTGGGCCGGCAGGTGTCGACCACCTTGCCGTTCTACGTGACCAGTAGCCTGCTGCAGAAAGGCCTGTCGGATTATTCGGTGGCTGCGGGCAGTTTGCGACGTGATTACGCCGTACGCGATTTTGCCTACGGCCCAGGCGTTGCTTCGGCCAGCCTGCGTTACGGCGTCAGTGACAGCTTCACCCTGGAAACCCACGCCGAAACCGCTGAGTCGCTGGCATTGGCAGGCCTGGGCGGCAACATGCGGCTGGGCAACTTCGGTGTGCTTAACGCCGCGTTGGCGCAAAGCCGGTTTGACGGTGACAAGGGTCACCAGGTCGCTTTGGGGTATCAGTACAACAGCCAGCGCATCGGCTTCAGCTACCAGCGCCTGCAACGCCATGGTGACTATGCCGACCTGACCCGGGTCGATGCCCCGGACACGCAACTGAGCAAAAGCAGCGAGCAGGTCACCCTCAGCCTCAACCTGAACGAGTACGGCAGCGTCGGCGCCGGTTACTTCGATGTGCGCGCCGGTGATGGCACGCGTACCCGGCTGATCAACCTCAGTTACAGCAGGCCGCTGTGGGGCAACAGCAGCGTGTACCTGTCGGCCAACCGCGAGGTGGGCGACAGCCAGTGGGCGGTGCAGGCGCAGTTGGTAATCCCGTTCGACCTGCATGGCACCCTGGCGCTGGGCATGGAGCGCAGCAAGGAAGGCGAGCGCCTGCAACGGGTCAACTACAGCCGTGCGGTGCCGGTCGGTGGCGGTGTTGGCTACAACCTGGGATATGCCGCTGGCAGTGACCGCGATGCCTATCGCCAGGCCGACGTCACCTGGCGCCTGCAGTCGGTGCAGTTGCAGGCCGGTGTGTATGGCAGCAGCGGCGAAATGACCCGTTGGGCCGATGCCAGTGGCTCGCTGGTGTGGATGGACGCCGGGCTGTTTGCCGCCAACCGCATTGATGACGCCTTTGTGGTGGTCAGCACGGCGGGGTATGCCGATGTACCGGTACGCTACGAAAACCAGGAAGTCGGCCGCACCGATGCCAAGGGGCACCTGCTGGTGCCGTACAGCAGCGGTTACTACCGGGGCAAATACGAGATCGACCCCATGAACCTGCCGCCGGATGTCCTCGCATCGGATGTGGAACAGCGCGTGGCGGTACGCCGGGGCAGCGGCTACTTGCTGGAGTTCCCGCTCAAGCGCGTGATGGCGGCCAGTGTCGAACTGGTGGACGCAAACCAGCAGGTACTCAAATTGGGCAGCCGCGTTACCCACGAGCAAAGTGGCGGCCAGGCGGTGGTGGGCTGGGACGGCCTGGTCTATCTGGAGAACCTGTCGCCGCACAACCGCTTGCAGGTCGAAATTGAAGGCGGTGGGCATTGCCAGGTGGAATTCGACCTGCCTGAAGCGCAAGGCTCGGTTCCCTTGATCGGCCCGTTGGTGTGCCGATGAACGCCTGGTTGCGTGGTGTGTGGGCGAGCGTGCTGTTGATGCAGGCTGGCTCGGCCTGGGCCCTGTGCTCGTCGGTGGCGACGTCACCGGCAGCGTTTGGCAGCCTCAATTCGACGCAGGTTCGTTCCACGGTACAAACCTCTTCGTCGACGAACTCGGGGTTGCGGTGTTCAGGCTCATTGCTCAGCCTGCTGAGCACCGGTGACCACTTCTACGCCACGATCACCCCGGCTTCGGGAGGGCTGGTAGGCCCGACCGGCGACGTCATCGCCTACACGCTGTATGCCGATAACAGCACCAACTACCCGATCACACGGAATGTGGCCTACGACTTTGCCCGCAACGGTATCCTCGATGTGTTGGGGCTACTCGGCAGTATCACGCCCAAGACCGTACCGATCTACCTGCGCACCCAAATCGGCAGCAACGTCGCGGCAGGGTTGTATCAAGAGAACCTGACCGTGGCCTGGAGCTGGGACTACTGCTCGGGGATTGGTGTGCTAGGGGGCTGCCTCGGGCGGGACATCGGTTCAGGCGTACAGACCTTGAACGTGAGCCTGACGGTGACCAACGACTGCCAGATCACCACCCCTGACATCAGCTTCAGCAGTGCCCCGGTGGTGGCAGGTTTCGGTACGGTAAGCCAGAGCGTGAGCGTGTCGTGCACCAAGGGCAGTAACTACACCGTGGGGCTGGATGACGGGCAGAACGTGTCCGGTGGGCGGCGGCGAATGAAGTCATCGGCCAACAACTACCTGGCCTACGACATTTTCAAGAGTGCCAGCACGGTGCGCTGGGGCGCTTCGGGGGCGGCACGACGTGCCAGTACCGATGCAGACGTAAACCCCGGGGCGGGTACCGGTATTGGCAACCAGCTGTTCAACTATAACGCCAAGGTCTACACGGACCAGGCTACGCCGCCAGCGGCGACCTATTCCGACAGTGTGATACTGGATGTGCAGTTCTGAGCCCAGACCTCTGTCGGGCTTACCGGCCTCATCGCCGGCAAGCCAGCTCCCACAGCACTGCACATGGCTCATGTATAGCGCGGTCGAGGTGGGAGCCGGCTTGCCGGCGATGAGGCCATGATGGTCAACGCAAATCGTCAACCATTTTCGCCAATGTCTCCAGCACCGCCCCGGCCAGTGCCTTCGACCGCGCCCCCGACCATCCGGTAACCGCATCGGGCGCGTCGTCATGGTCCTTGAACGGCATCTCCAGGGTCAGTGACAGGCAGTCATGCGCCATGCCCACCGCGTTGCAGGCCAGCGTGGTATTGGCCTGGCCCGGCTCGTCACGGGTGTAGCCATGCACGGTCTGGAAGTCCCGGGTCAGGCTGCACAAGGTGCTGCGGAACTGCTCCTCCAGCGTTGCCAGGCGTGGCGTGTAGCCCGGGTTGCCCTCGCAGGCGGCGGTGAATACGTGGGGGATCTCTTCATCGCCGTGTACATCGACAAAGGCGTCCACCCCGTACTGCTTCATTTGCGCCTGGGCAAAGAACACCTCCGGGGTCAGCTCGATGCTGGCGTCCTGCCAGGCGCGGTTGAGGTCCTTGCCCTTGAAGTTGGTACGCAGGTGGCCGAGGAAGGCGCCGTCCGGGTTCATGTTGGGGATCAGGTACAGGTCGGCCTTGGCCAGCAACTGCTGGATCACTGCATCGTTGGCCTGCAGGCGATCGATTACCCCTTCCATGAACCATTCGGCCATGTGCTCGCCCGGGTGCTGCTGGGCAATCAGCCACAGCTTGCGCTTGCCGGTGGCGCCATCGCCGGCGCGCAGCAGCGGAATGTCGCGGCCCTGTACGCTTCGGCCGCTGGCCA
Source organism: Pseudomonas sp. LLC-1 (assembly GCF_002992185.1). Taxonomy (NCBI): domain Bacteria; kingdom Pseudomonadati; phylum Pseudomonadota; class Gammaproteobacteria; order Pseudomonadales; family Pseudomonadaceae; genus Pseudomonas; species Pseudomonas sp. LLC-1. The sequence continues at coordinate 127,523 of NZ_LUVY01000019.1, forward strand.
GCAACTCGACCCCTGGCAACTGGCGAGCACGTTCGATCAGCTGGTTGTGACGGGCGCGCGGGTAGGGCTCGAAGTAGGCAAACCAGATCTGCTCCTGCTCTGCTTTCACTTCGAACGACAGCGCCGTGCCGTCGAACTGACTGGGTACGCGGAACCAGGTGTTCTGGTCGTAGCTGGCCACTGCGTTGTAGCCGCGCCAGGCATTTTTGTACGAGGAGCCCGATGCGTTGTCGAGGCTGAAGCGATGGACCTGGCCCGGGGTCAGCCCACTGACCTTGAAGTGGAACCACTGGTAGTGGCCGCTGTGGGTGTCGGGGCGGATGGCCAGGTGCACCTGGGCCGGGTTGCTGGCGTCCAGCACCTGAATGTTGCCGGAATCGAAAGCGCAGTCGATCTGCACGGGGGACAGCGTCACGGTCATGGGCCGGGCTCCTTATCGGGCGTTGTTGTAGGGGTACTGTACACGGCTTGGCCCGGTCGACGCCAAAATCGCACCGGCCGCGCCACCGCATTGTGTTGATGCCTTGGCGGCCTGCAGGTTATTTGAAGAACTGGCTCGGTGTGGTGCCGAACTGGCGCTTGAACATGCTGGCGAAGGCACTGGGGCTGTCATACCCCAGCGCCCCCGCCACATCGATGATCCGCTCGCCCTGTGCGATCCGCTCCAGTGCCTGCATCAGCCGCGCCTGCTGGCGCCACTGGCCAAAGGTCATGCCGGTTTCCTTGCGGAACAGGCGCTGGATGGTCTTTTCATCTATGCCCAGTTGCAAGCCCCAGTCAGCCACGGTGGCGTTGTCATCAGGCCTTTCGTGCAAGGCCGAGCAGATGGCCTTCAAACGCCTGTCGCTGGGTTGCGACAGCTTCAGCGGCAAGGTTGGCAGTACGCAGATTTCGTCGAGGATCAAGCGCATCACCCGGGCTTCACGCGAGTCCTCGGCAAAGGGGGCGGTAAAGCCCACCGAGGCTTTGATCAGTTCGCTGAGCAGCGGCGAGATGCTGATGGCCTTGCTCTGCAGGGGCAGGCCCGCCGCCGCGTCGGTGCGCACGAACACACTGCGCATCTTCACGTCGCCAACACAGCGGATGGCGTGCACCTGGCCGCAGGGCATCCACACACCGCGGCTGGGCGGCACGGTCCAGCATTCGTTACCGGACTCGACGATCATCAAGCCTTTGATGGCGTAGATCAGTTGATGCTTGGCATGCCGGTGAGGTTCGATGAACCAGTCCGTAGGGTAGTCGGTCGCACGGCTCCCGACTTCCCAGGTCCATTCATCAACCTCCACCAGCAATTCGCGCTGCGGCTTTACCATCGTGACCTCGTGTAGATGCAGCCAGGCAGCGCCACTTTAGCAGCAACGGCTCGGCCGGGCCTGCGAGCGGGTGGCCGGCAGCAGCGCGGTGGCCAGCCCGAGCAACGGCAGGAACGCGATGGCCTGGTACACCCACTCGATGCCATGCCGGTCGGCCAGTTCGCCCAGGCCGGCGGCGCCGATGCCGCTGATGCCGAACATCAGCCCGAACATCACCCCGGAGACCATGCCGACCCGTCCTGGCACCGCCTCTTGGGCATACACCACCAGCGCCGCGAAGGCCGAGGACATCACCAGGCCAATGGCCACGGCCAGTACGGCTGTCCAGGCCAGGTTGGCATGGGGCAGGGCCAGGGCGAAGGGGGCGACGCCAAGGAACGAGACCCAGATCACCGCCTTGCGCCCGATGCGGTCACCCACCGGGCCGCCGGCAAAGGTCCCCAGCGCCACGGCTGCGAGGAACACGAACAGGTACAGCTGGCTGTGTTGCACGCTCAGGCCGAAATGCTCGATCAGGTAGAAGGTGAAGTAGTTGGTGAACGAGGCGATGTAAACGAACTTGGCGAACATCAGCACGGCCACCACGGCCACTGCGCGCCACATGGCACCCCGCGACAACCCGGGTGCCTGCTGACCGGCGAAGGTCTTGAGCCGGGCCTGGCCGTGGCGCACGCTCCAGCCTGTTACCCGCAACAGCACCATGACAGCCAGTGCAGCTGCCAGCATGAACCAGGCAATGGCCGGCTGACCGTGCGGAATGACGATGGCGGCGGTGAGCAGCGGGCCGAGGGCCGAGCCGGTATTGCCGCCAACCTGGAAGGTGGATTGCGCGGTGCCGAAGCGCCCGCCGGAGGCCATCCTGGCCACCCGCGAGGCTTCGGGGTGGAAGGTGGCCGAACCCACGCCAACCACTGCGGCGGCCAGCAACAGCATTTCATAGCTGCCGGCAAAGGCGAGCAGGGCGATGCCCACCAGCGTCACCAGCATGCCGGCGGGCAGCAGGAAGGGTTGTGGATGTTTGTCGGTGAACAGGCCGACCCAGGGCTGCAGCAGGGAGGCGGTCACCTGGTAGACCAGGGCGATCCAGCCGATCTGGGCAAAGCTGAGCGCAAAATCGCTTTTCAGCATGGGGTAGATCGATGGCAGCACCGCCTGGATCAGGTCGTTGAGCAGGTGGGCGAATGCAGCAGCACCGACGATGCGGACCACAAAGCCCTGAGGCTGGTCGGCAGGCGTGGTGGAGGCTACGGAGGCAGCGGAGGTTGTCATGGGCAAGGTTCTTCTGTGGCAAGGGAGCAAGGCATTGCCGCAGCAGGTTAGCCAGTGCCCGGGTTGCCTGTCTCACGCCGAACAGGCAGCCACTGCCGTGTTTCGGGCATCCGTGCCCGCAAAGCCCTTTTAGCGTTCGTGCCTGGCCATCCAGCGCAGCAATGCCGCAATCGGTATGCTGCGGTGAGCCTCGTGTCGGTAGGGCTTGCCTTCGGCGCTGTAGCGCTCCCGATACCGGCTAAGGACCAGGCTACGGCCATCAGCCGATAGCCGCGCCTCCAGTTCATGCAGCAACAGGGGTTGCCGGGCGGCACCTTCCAGGCGCCTGAACAGCAGCATGGCTGCCTGGGCATCATTCATGGCCGGTTGCCTCCGGGCAATGGGCTTGCCACGTTCCAGGTTTGCCTGCCTTGCCTTCTGCCACCAGGTCGCTGCGCTGTTGGGCGGTGTAGTCGCGCATTGCCAGGTAGTAGTCGGGCCAGGTGTGCAGCAGATCGGTCAACGGCAGGGCGGCGGCGCGCCCATCCACGATGTGCCCGGCAGTGGCCACGGTCGTGAGGGTGGCAACCGTATCGCTGTTATCGCCGAACGGGTCCACGGCCATGCTCAACACCTTGCCGGTAGCGTCGCGCAGGTTGTGCGTACCCAGCAGTGGCAGTTCGACGATGGGGCCATTGGCGATGCCCCAGACCCCGAAGGTTTGGCCAAAGTCTGAACGGTGCTGGCTCAGCCCCATCTTCCCGGACACATCGACCAGGCCCGCCACACCCAGGGTGGTGTTGAAGATGAAGCGTGAAAGGCTGGTCATGGCCCGTTCGCCGTTGCCCTGCAGCAGGTCGTTGACGAACACCTTGGGCTCGCCGAAGTTGTTGGCAAAGTTGTGCACGCCCTGCCGGGCAAAACCAGGTAGCGCGGTGTAGCCGCGGGCGACGGGGGTCAGCAGGTAGTCATCGACCGTGCGGTTGAAGGCAAACACTGCGCGGTTGGCCGGCTCTGCGGGGTCGCTGACCTGATAGGCCACAGGGCCGCAGGCCGAGGTGGCGGGTGCGCGCTGGCTGCAGCCTGCGGCCACGAGCAACGACAATGCCAGTGCGGCGGAACGCGCCGAACGGGAGGGGGATGATGAGCGGGACATAGGCACATTCCTGGCAAGAACTGGCGGCGATGCTGCCCGGCTTTTCTTGCCTGGTAATGTCTGGATTGTCTCGGCCCGGACACTTTGTTACCGGGTTGAAATATATGACGACCGCAGGGTGATGGCCTTAAAGTACCGCTTGGTTACCTTGTTCGTGGTGCTTTTTCGTGAGCCATTTGCTGATCGTCGACGATGATGTCGAGGTGCTCGACCTGTTACAGAAGTTTCTTCGCCAGCATGGCTACGAGGTAGACGTCGCCTGCGATGGCAAAGCGCTCTGGCAGGCGATCGAGCGGCGCGTGCCAGACCTGGTCATCCTCGATGTGATGCTGCCCGGTGACAGTGGCCTGGTGCTGTGCCAGCGCCTGTTGGCCGAACACAAGGTGGCAGTGATCATGCTGACTGCCATGGGCGAGCTGAGCGACCGTGTGGTGGGCCTGGAGCTGGGGGCCGACGACTACCTGACCAAGCCGTTCGCTGCCCGTGAACTGCTGGCGCGGGTCAGGGCCGTGTTGCGCAGGGCCGGTGAGGGGGCTGCTGGCGCTGTTGGCGCCACGAGCCACCCCTCGGTGCTTGAGTTCGCCGGCTGGCAGCTGGACGTGGTGCGGCGCGAGTTGCGCTCGCCGGATAACGTCATGATCCCGTTGTCCAACGGTGAATTCGAGCTGTTGCTGGTGTTTGCCGAGCATCCGCGTCGGGTGCTTAGCCGCCAGCAGTTGCTGGACCTGGCCCGTGGCGAAGCCTACGACGCCTACGACCGCAGCGTTGATGTACAGGTGAGCAGGTTGCGCCGCAAGCTTGAAGCCGACAATGGCAGTGAGCCGTTGATCCGCACCCTGCGTAATGCCGGTTACCTGTTCACGCCCACGGTCGCCAGGCGATGAAGCTGTTTACCCGGCTGTGGCAGGCCCTGCCGCAGCCAAGAGTCACCATTGCCCGCTGGATTGCGCTGACCACTTTGACGGCGATGCTGTTCCTGTTGCTGCTCAAGGGGCTGTTCAGCCTGCTGCTGAGTGTGTGGGCGCAGCCACCGCTGCTGGAAAGCGGGGTGATCGAGAAAGTGGCAGCGGTGACCCGCATCCTCGATGCGGCGCCCGTGTCGCAACGCGGCAACCTCGCTGATGCGGCGGGTGACGGCACCTATTCCGTACGCTGGTTGCAACGCCATGACGAAGCCGGTGTACCCAGGCTGGTCGATGCCGAGTTCCGCCAGGGCACGCCTATCCTGCGCGCCTTGCTCAAGCGCCCGGATGCCAGGGTCGAGGCATTCGAGCCTTCCGACATGCCGGAATACGCCCCTGAACGCGGTTATGCCCTGATGATCGAGCTGAGCGACAAGTCCTGGGTGCTGTTTCGCGCCACCAGCCGTAGCTGGGGCCTGGATGAACTGCCGCGTAACCTGATCATCCTCGCCTTGATGCTGGCTTCCAGCCTTGCTGTCGCGTTGTTGGCCACACGCTACCTGGCCAAGCCCCTGGAGCGCTTTGCCGAAGGTGCGCGGCGCTTTGGCAAGGACTTCAACGCGCCCCCGATCCCGGTGGTCGGCCCGCACGACCTGCGCCAGGCCATCCTGGCCTTCAATGCCACCCAGGCCCAGCTCAAGCATTACCTGAACGACCGCACGCAGATGCTCGCGGCCATCTCCCACGACCTTCGCGCACCGCTGACGCGCATGCGCTTGCGCGCCGAGTTCATCGACGATGCCCAGCTGCAGGCCAAGTTGTTTCAGGACGTTGACGAGATGCAGGCGATGGTCGATGCCGCGCTGGCGTTTTTCCGTGATGACGCGCGGCTTGAACCTACCACCGTGTTCGACCTGGGCGAGCTGCTGCTGACCGTGGTGGACGACTTCAAGGATGCGGGCGTGGAGGTTGGCCTCAGCGGGCCGCGCCGCTGTGTTTACACCGGGCGGCCCGTGGGCATCAAGCGGGTGCTGGTCAACCTGATCGACAATGCCGCGAAGTACGGTTGCGAACCCACCGTGGTGTTGGCGGTAACCGCCAGGCAGATAGAGATCACCGTGCAGGATCGCGGGCCGGGCATCGCGCCAGACCTGCAGGAGCAGGTATTCGTGCCGTTTTACCGTATTGAAGGCTCACGTAACCGCGACACGGGCGGTGTGGGGCTGGGCCTGCCCGCCGCACGGGCCATCGTGCTGGAACAAGGTGGCAGCCTGACATTGAGCAACCGCCTCGAAGGCGGTTTGCAAGCCAAGGTCACGCTGCCACTGGGTTGATCAGAGGCCCAGCTCGCTGAGCCCGGGGTGATCATCCGGGCGCCGGCCCAGCGGCCAGTGGAACTTGCGCTCGGCTTCGCTGATGGGGTGTTCGTTGATGCTCGAATGACGGTTCTGCATCAGTCCGTCGTCGGCAAACTCCCAGTTCTCGTTGCCGTAGGCGCGGAACCACTGGCCGCTGTCGTCGTGGTATTCGTAGGCGTAGCGCACGGCAATGCGGTTGCCGGTGAAGGCCCACAGTTCCTTGATCAGGCGGTATTCCAGTTCGTGGTGCCATTTGCGGGTCAGAAACGCTTCGACCTCGGCACGGCCACGGGGGAACTCGACGCGGTTACGCCACACCGTGTCCGGGGTGTAGGCGAGTGCAACCTTGGCCGGGTCACGGCCGTTCCAGCCATCTTCGGCCAGCCGGACTTTTTCGATGGCACTTTCGCGGGTGAAGGGGGGAAGGGGTGGGCGGGACATCGGTGTACTCCTCGGGTCGTTTGGCTTGTAGCAGGTTAGCTGCCGCTGCCTGGACAGAGAATGGATGTGCCGGGCACTTCATAATTGCGGTGCGTGAAATAGTACTGAGGTGTCGTGCCCAGGTGTGGCCCTTGTGTAACCCCTGCACAAGGGCGTACCCCTGTCAGTCCCAGGCCGGCGCCAGGCCGTCTGGGCTGACTTCGCGGCCATTGCGTTCGAGCGTGGCGATGCGTGCCATGTCGTCTGCGTCCAGCTTCAGGTCTCGGGCAAGCAGGTTGCTGGCCAGGTTTTCACGCTTGGTCGACGACGGGATGACCGCATAGCCCGATTGCAAGGCCCAGGCCAGGGCAACCTGGGCGACGGTAGCCTTGTGCTTCGCGGCAATCTCGGCCAGTACCGGGTCTTTCAACACCTTGCCGTAGGCCAGGGTCATGTACGAGGTGACGGTGATGCCCTGTTCCTTCAGGAACGCGGTCAGCTTGCCGTTTTGCAGGTAAGGGCTGAGTTCGATCTGGTTGGTAGCGATTTCGCCTTTGCCGACGACCTCGATGGCCTGGCGGGTCAGCTCGATGTTGAAATTGGACACACCGATCTGGCGTGTCAGGCCCAGCTTCTTCGCTTCGGCCAGCGCGGTCATGTATTCGCGCAGCTCCACCCCGTTGCCCGGCGCTGGCCAGTGGATCAGCAGCAGGTCGACATAGTCGGTACGCAGTTTGCTCAGGCTGTCGCGCAGGCTGGGGATGAGCTTGTCGGCGGCGTAGTTGTCCACCCAGATCTTGGTGGTGATGAACAGCTCGCTGCGTGGCACGCCGCTTTCGGCAATCGCCTGGCCAACGTCAGCTTCGTTCTTGTAGATTTGCGCGGTGTCGATCACCCGGTAGCCCAGCGCCAGGGCCGACTTGACCGAATCGATGACGGCCTGGCCGGTGAGGCGGAAGGTGCCGAGGCCGAAAGAGGGAATGCTCATGAATCTGCTCCTGGTGAGTGGGGAATAGCATTGAGCCTGGTCGCTCAACGTCGATCTCATTGGGTATAGGTGCAGTGTGCGGGTTTCGGTGCGCCGGATTAAGGCAGGGCAGGGCCAAGGTCATTTGATTCACAGTCAAGAATCGGTGGCCAAGTTGTGACTGCGTCAGGGGCCAGGAAACGAAACGGCCCGCCATGGAGGCGGGCCGTCAGGCATTGCAGGTGACGATCAGCGGCGGCGGAACAGCGGCAGCGGCTCGTCGGTGGCGGCCTGGTAGGTCACCGAAAAGTCCTTCAGGCTTTGCAGTGCGTCTTCCGGGTCCTTGTCGGCACGGATGGCGAATGCATCGAAACCGCAGCGGGCCATGAAGAACAGCTGGTCGCGCAGCACGTCGCCAATGGCGCGCAGCTCGCCCTTGAACTTGTAGCGGTCACGCAGCAAGCGCGCATTGGAGTAGTTGCGCCCGTCGGTGAAGGCCGGGAAGTTCAGCGCGATGACCTGGAAGTGCTGCACGTCTTCGCCGATTTCTTCGGCTTCTTCGTCGCTGTCCAGCCAGATGCCCAGGCCGCCGTCGCGGGCCTTGAGCACATGGGCGTGGTCACGCCACAGTTGCAGCGGGACGATGTAGTCGTCGCAGTTGGTCAGCTCGTCAAAGGACGTTTCCTTGGGCAGCAGGTGCCAGGTTTCGTCGACGATCTGGTTGTTCTTAATGATTCGCTGCATAGACGCGTTCCTTGAAGGGGTCGATGCCGATACGCTGGTAGGTGTCGATGAAACGCTCTTCCTCGGTACGTTGTTCGACGTACACGGCGATCAGCTTCTCGATCACATCGGCCATGGCCTCCTGGGCGAAGGACGGGCCGAGGATCTTGCCCAGGCTTGCGCCACGCGCGGCGTTGCCGCCCAGCGACACCTGGTAGAACTCCTCACCCTTCTTGTCCACGCCGAGGATGCCGATGTGGCCCACGTGGTGGTGGCCGCAGGCGTTCATGCAGCCAGAGATGTTCAGGTCGATTTCACCGATGTCGAACAGGTAGTCCAGGTCGTCGAAACGGCGCTGGATGGATTCGGCGATCGGGATCGACTTGGCGTTGGCCAGCGAGCAGTAGTCACCGCCCGGGCAGCAGATGATGTCGGTCAGCAGGCCGATGTTCGGCGTGGCAAAGCCGCCTTCGCGCAGCTCCAGCCACAGCGCGTGCAGCTGGCGCTGCTCGACGTCGGCGAGGATGATGTTCTGCTCGTGCGAGGTGCGCAGGAAGCCGAAGCTGTAGCGCTCGGCCAGGTCGGCCACGGCGTCCAGCTGTTTGTCGGTCAGGTCGCCCGGGGCAGCGCCGGTCGGCTTGAGCGACAGGGTCACGGCCACGTAACCCGGGCGTTTGTGGGCGCGGGTGTTGCGCGAACGCCAGCGGGCGAAGCCTGGGTATTCGGCGTCCTGGGCGGCGTAGTCGACGTTGTCGAGGGCCAGGTAGTCCGGGTCGACGAAGTGGCGCGACACGCGCTGGACTTCATCTTCGGTCAGGGTGGTGCTGCCGCCACGCAGGTGGACCATTTCGGCCTCGACCTTCTCGGCGAACACTTCCGGGGTCAGGGCCTTGACCAGGATCTTGATCCGCGCCTTGTACTTGTTGTCACGGCGACCGTAACGGTTGTACACGCGCAGGATGGCGTCCAGGTAGCTGATCAGGTCTTGCCACGGCAGGAACTCGTTGATGAACGAGCCCACCACCGGGGTACGGCCCAGGCCACCACCGACCAGCACACGGAAGCCCAGCTCGCCGGCAGCGTTGCGCACCGGCTCCAGGCCGATGTCGTGCACTTCGATGGCGGCGCGGTCTTCTTGCGAGCCGTTGATGGCGATCTTGAACTTGCGCGGCAGGTAAGCGAATTCCGGGTGGAAGGTGGTCCACTGACGGACGATCTCGCACCACGGGCGCGGGTCGATGATTTCGTCTGCGGCCACACCGGCGAACTGGTCGGTGGTGGTGTTGCGCAGGCAGTTGCCGCTGGTCTGGATCGCGTGCATCTGCACGGTGGCCAGCTCGGCGAGGATGTCCGGGATGTCTTCCAGCGCCGGCCAGTTGTACTGCACGTTCTGGCGGGTGGAAATGTGGGCATAGCCCTTGTCGTAGTCGCGAGCGATCTTGGCCAGGGTGCGGACCTGGGTGGCGTTCAGCTGGCCGTACGGCACGGCGACACGCAGCATCGGCGCGAAACGTTGGATGTAAAGGCCGTTCTGCAGGCGCAGAGGGCGGAATTCTTCTTCGCTCAGCTCACCGGCCAGGTAGCGGCGGGTCTGATCACGGAACTGCTTGACGCGGTCCTCGATGATCCGCTGATCGTACTCGTCGTATACGTACATATAAGTCCTGTCTCAGGCATGCAGCTATTCGCGCGCACGGCCGCGCACTCCGGTACGGAGCCGGGGAACGATATCAGGTTGCGGTTATGCGCTAAAGTGATGTTTTAGCATATGAAAAGAACCAAATGGACTATGTGAGACTGACTGCCATTTGTGCCTTGGGTGAGGCAGGGCGTTTATAATCCGGCGTTTGCTTCGCAGAGATGTGACCCTATGCTCAAGGCCCTGTGCCAAAGCTTGTGTCTAGCCCTGCCGCTGGCGGCAAGCGCGCAGCCATCGGTGGTTTTCCTCAACCCAGGGCTGTCCACCGAGACGTTCTGGACCAGCTACACCCGCTTCATGCAGGCCGCCGCAGATGAGCTGGGCATGTCCCTCAGGGTGGAATACAGCGAGCGCCGCGCCGACCTGGCGCTGACCCAGGCCCGGGCGATCCTGAGTGGGGCGCAGCGGCCGGATTACCTGGTGCTGGTCAACGAGCAGTACGTCGCGCCCGAAGTGCTGCGCCTGTCGCGTGGCACGGGGGTGAAACTGCTGTTGGTCAACAACGGCCTGACGGCCAGCCAGGTTCGCAGCATTCAGGCCCAGCCCGACAAGTATGCCGAGCCGCTGGGCACCTTGATGAGCAACGACGAGCAGGCGGGCTTCCAGATGTTGCACCAGATGGTCGCGCAACTGCCGCACGACGTCGGGGCGGTGGACCTCGTGGCTTTTGCCGGGGTCAAGACCACCCCGGCCTCGCAGCTGCGCGAGGAGGGCATGCGCCGCGCGCTGGCCGACTTCCCTCAGGTGCGCCTGCGCCAGGTGGTGTATGGCGGCTGGAGCCGCCAGCGCGCCTACGAGCAGGCGCAGCAGTTGCTGGAGCGCTACCCGGCCACGCGTCTGGTGTGGTCGGCCAATGACGAAATGGCCTTTGGCGCCATGCAGGCGTTCGAAGCCGCCGGGCGCAAGCCGGGGCGCGATGTGCTGTTCAGCGCGGTCAACAGTTCGCCCGAGGCCTTGCGCGCGCGTATCGATGGCCGCCTGAGTGTGTTGATGGGCGGGCACTTTACCCTGGGGGGCTGGGCCATGGTGATGCTGCACGACGACGCACACGGGCTGGCGCTGAACCGCGATGGCCTGCGCGAGCACAGTGCGCCGGTGCTGCAGTTGATCGACCAGGCCAAGGCCAGGCGTTGGCTGAAGCTGCTGGAACGGGACGACTACGGTGTCGATTTCCAGCGTTACAGTGCCGAAGGGCGGCCGTCAGGCTACCAGTATCCGTTTCTGACGGCACCGGTCGAATATTGAAAGACCCTGCTTGAGGAAAGGGCATTGCTCGTCTTAACTGCTGGTGGTGAAGTGCATTCCCATAACCACTACAAGAGGCAATGCAATGGGAAACTCAACCAAGGTCCGCAAAGCTGACAGCAGCGTCGATGCCTGGGCGATCCTCTGCCTGATCGTGTTGGTGGTGGTCACTGCCGTGTATTGGGTCAGCCACCAGTAGACCTGTTCTCAAGACCGTGAAGCCGTCAGAGCGCCTGCGGGAGGGAATCCCGCAGGCGTTTTCATTTCTAGCGGGCGGTAAGGTGCAGGGCCAGTTGCACCAGGCCGATCAGGACGGCAATGAACACCAGGGTGAACAGCGTCCCCAGTGCGATGAAATGGCTGGCTTTGCCGTGGGTAAAGTCGCGGGCGCGGTTCTTGCCGCTTTGCACGCCGAAGGCGGCGGCGAGGATGCTGTGCAGCATCTGCCAGAAGGTAGGCGGTTTGCCCTGGCTGGAATCGTCCATGGTGGCTCCTGAAGAATCAGAGGCAATCAAGGACAGTGTAGGCAATGAAAAAGCGGTTGCCTGGACTGGCTTCTTCGCGGGTAAACCCGCGAAGAAGCCAGCGCGGTGTTAGCTGTCGTACCCGAGGTTAGGCGCCAACCAGCGCTCGCTTACGCTCACATCCTGGCCTTTACGCGCGCTGTAGTTCTCGATCTGGTCCTTGTCCACCTTGCCCACGGCAAAGTATTGCGCCTGCGGGTGGGCAAAGTACCAGCCGCTGACCGCCGCCGCCGGGAACATCGCGAAGTGCTCGGTCAGGAACACGCCGCTCGGCCCGGTTTCGCCAATGGCGGTGCCATCGAGCAGGCGGAACAGGGTTTCCTTCTCGGTGTGGTCGGGGCAGGCCGGGTAGCCCGGGGCCGGGCGAATGCCGCTGTACTGCTCCTTGATCAGCGCCTCGTTGTCCAGCTGCTCGTCGCGGGCATAGCCCCAGTGTTCTTTACGCACCTGTTCGTGCAGCCATTCGGCGCAGGCTTCGGCCAGGCGGTCGGCCAGGGCCTTGACCATGATCGAGCTGTAGTCGTCGCCTTTGTCCTGGTAAGCCTTGGCCACTTCCTCGGCACCGATGCCGGCCGTGGTGATGAACCCGCCCACATAGTCGGTGACGCCGCTGGCTTTTGGCGCGACGAAGTCGGCCAGCGACCAGTTGGGCTTGCCGTCCGGCTTGATGGTTTGCTGACGCAGGTGGTGCAGGGTGGCCAACGGCTGGCCGTCCTCGCCGTACACCTCGATGTCGTCATCGGCCACCTGGTTGGCTGGCCAGAAGCCGAACACCGCGCGGGCGCTGATCAGCTTCTCGTCGATCAGCTTGTCGAGCATCTCGCGGGCATCCTTGTACAGCGCCGTGGCCGCCTCGCCGACCACTTCGTCGGTGAGGATGCGCGGGAACTTGCCGGCCAGGTCCCAGGAGATGAAGAACGGGGTCCAGTCGATGTATTCGGCCAGGGTGCGCAGGTCGATGTCTTCCAGCACCTTGACGCCGGTGAAGGAGGGCACCGCTGGATGGTAGCCGGCCCAGTCGTATTGCGGCTTGGCAGCGATGGCCTGGCTGTAGCTCAGGCGCTCGGTGCGGGCACTGCGGTTGGCGGTGCGCTCGCGTACGTCCACGTATTCTGCGCGAGTCTTCTCGACGAAGCCCGGCTTGAGTTCCTTGGACAGCAACTGGGTGGCAACGCCTACCGCACGCGAGGCGTCGGTAACGTAGATGACCGCATCGTTGCTGTACTTCGGCTCGATCTTGACCGCAGTGTGCGCCTTGGAGGTGGTAGCGCCGCCGATCATCAGTGGCAGCTCGAAGCCCTGGCGCTGCATTTCACGGGCAACGTGGACCATCTCGTCCAGCGACGGGGTGATCAGGCCGGACAAACCGATGATGTCGCACTTCTGTTCGCGGGCGGTTTGCAGGATTTTCTCGGCCGGCACCATCACGCCGAGGTCGACGATGTCGTAGCCGTTACAGCCCAGTACCACGCCGACGATGTTCTTGCCGATGTCGTGTACGTCGCCTTTGACCGTGGCCATCAGGATCTTGCCCTTGGCTTCCGGCTTGTCGCCTTTTTCGGCCTCGATGAACGGGATCAGGTGCGCCACGGCCTGCTTCATCACGCGGGCCGACTTGACCACCTGGGGCAGGAACATCTTGCCCGCGCCGAACAGGTCACCGACCACGTTCATGCCGTTCATCAGCGGGCCTTCGATCACTTCGATCGGGCGTGCGCACTGCTGGCGGCATTCTTCGGTGTCTTCGACGATGAACGCGGTGATGCCCTTGACCAGCGCGTGCTCCAGGCGTTTTTCCACCGGCAGCGAGCGCCACTCTTCGTTTTCCACTTCCTTGGTGGCGCCGCCGCCCCGGTAGTCGTCAGCGATCGCCAGCAGGGCGTCGGTGCCGTGCGGGGTGCGGTTGAGTACCACGTCCTCGACTTTTTCGCGCAGTGCCGCCGGGATCTCGTCGTAGATTTCCAGCTGGCCGGCGTTGACGATACCCATGGTCAGGCCGTTCTGGATCGCGTGGTAAAGGAACACCGAGTGGATCGCCTCACGCACCGGGTTGTTGCCACGGAACGAGAACGATACGTTGGACACACCGCCCGAACTCAGCGCGTGGGGCAGGTGATCGCGGATGTAGGCACAGGCCTCGATGAAATCGACGGCGTAGTTGTTGTGTTCTTCGATACCGGTGGCGACGGCGAAGATGTTCGGGTCGAAGATGATGTCTTCCGGCGGGAAGCCCACTTCGTTGACCAGAATGTCATAGCTGCGCTGGCAGATTTCCTTCTTGCGCGCGGCGGTGTCGGCCTGGCCGACCTCGTCGAAGGCCATCACCACCACGGCAGCGCCATAGCGCTTGCACAGGCGGGCGTGGTGCTTGAACTGCTCGACGCCCTCCTTCATGGAAATGGAGTTGACGATGCCCTTGCCCTGGATGCACTTGAGGCCCGCTTCGATCACGTCCCACTTGGACGAGTCGATCATGATCGGCACGCGGGAAATGTCCGGCTCACCGGCGATCAGGTTGAGGAAGCGGACCATGGCGGCCTGGGAGTCGAGCATCCCTTCGTCCATGTTGATGTCGATCACCTGGGCGCCGGCCTCGACCTGCTGAAGGGCGACTTCCAGCGCTTCGGTGTAGTTCTCTTCACGGATCAGCCGGGCGAACTTGGCGGAGCCGGTGATGTTGGTGCGCTCGCCGACGTTGACGAACAGCGACTGGCGGTCGATGGTGAACGGCTCCAGGCCCGACAGGCGGCAGGCCTTGGCGATTTCCGGGATCTCACGCGGCTTGTACTTGGCCACGGCTTCGGCAATGGCCTGGATGTGGCCTGGGGTGGTACCACAGCAGCCGCCGATGATGTTCAGGAAGCCGCTGGCGGCGAATTCCTCGACCACCGCAGCCATTTCCGCCGGGGTCTCGTCGTATTCACCGAAGGCGTTCGGCAGACCGGCGTTGGGGTGGGCCGAAACATGGGTGTCGGCTTTGGTCGCCAGCTCTTCCAGGTACGGGCGCAGGTCCTTGGCGCCGAGGGCGCAGTTCAGGCCCACGGAAATCGGCTTGGCGTGGCGCACCGAGTTCCAGAACGCTTCGGTGGTCTGGCCGGACAGGGTACGGCCGGAGGCGTCGGTGATGGTGCCGGAGATCATGATCGGCAGTTCGACGTTGTCGTCCTCGAACACTTGCTGAACGGCGAAGATCGCCGCCTTGGCGTTGAGGGTGTCGAAGATGGTTTCGATCAGGATCAGGTCGGCGCCGCCCTCGATCAGGCCGCGGGTGGCCTCGATGTAGTTTTCGACCAGCTCATCGAAGGTGACGTTGCGGTAGCCAGGGTCGTTGACGTCCGGGGAAATCGAGCAGGTGCGGCTGGTAGGGCCGAGCACGCCGGCAACGAAGCGCGGCTTGTCGGGGGTTTCCAGGGTCTTGGCGTCGGCCACCTGGCGGGCGATGCGCGCGCCTTCGACGTTCAGTTCGTAGACCAGCGACTCCATGCCGTAGTCGGCCTGGGAAATCTGCGTGGCGTTGAAGGTGTTGGTTTCGAGAATATCGGCGCCGGCATCCAGGTAGGCTTTCTCGATGGCGGCGATCACGTCCGGGCGGCTGAGCAGCAACAGGTCGTTGTTACCTTTGACATCGCTTGGCCAATCGGTGAAACGCGTGCCACGATAGTCGTGTTCCTCGAGACGGTAGCTTTGGATCATAGTACCCATGCCGCCGTCGAGGATCAGGATGCGCTCTTTGAGTGCGTTCTGGAGTGCTTGGAGACGAGCGCTGCGGTCGGACATAGGAACTACCTGGTCGGGCAAATATCAGAAGGTGCGGAATCATAGCAAAGCTGCGCGGTTTTTACGCACATCGCCCATTTGCATGAAAACTGCTCATGTTGTTGGCGCGATTACCAGCACCCAAGGACGACCAGGCACAATCGTGATGGCTTTCAAGAACCAGGACTTTTCGCACATGGTGCATCGTATCCTTGCCGGCGCCTTCGCCCTGCTCATCAGCGGCGCGGTGTTCGGGCAAGCCCCCCAGTCGAGCCCGGCTATTTCCTACACCCGGGACATTCAACCGATCTTCACCGAGAAGTGCGTGGCCTGCCACGCCTGCAACGACGCGGCCTGCCAACTCAAGCTGGAAAGCCCGGAAGGCGCGGTGCGCGGGGCCAGCAAGGTCCCGGTGTACCAGGGCGAGCGCAGCAAGGCGGTGCCCACCACGCGGCTGTTCTACGACGCCCACAGCGAAGAGGAATGGCGCAAGAAGGGCTTCTACTCAGTGCTCGACAACCAGGGCAGCCAGGCCGCGCTGATGGCGCGCATGCTGGAACTGGGGCACAAGACCCCGCTCACACCCAACGCCAAGTTGCCCGAGGACATCGTCCTGGGCCTGAACCGCAACAACATGTGCCCGCTGCCCCATGAGTTCGACGCCTATGCCGGCGCCCACCCCAAAGAGGGTATGCCGTTGGCGGTGACCGGGCTGACCGACAAGGAATACGACACCCTGCGCCGCTGGCTGGCAGCGGGGGCGCCGGTGGAATACCAGCCGATCAAGCCTAGCGCAGCCGAAGCCCGGCAGATCACCGAGTGGGAAGAGCTGCTCAACCGCCCGGGCTCCACCGAGGCGCTGGTCGGCCGCTGGCTGTACGAGCACCTGTTCCTGGCGCATATCTACTTCGTTGGGGGCGAACAGGGGCACTTCTTCCAGTGGGTGCGTTCGCGCACGCCGAGCGGCAAGCCGGTCGATATCATTGCCACGCGCCGCCCCAACGACCCGCCGGGCACCGACTTCTACTATCGGTTGATCCCGGTGCAGGGTGTGATCGTGCACAAGACGCACATCACCTACCCGATGGGGCCGCAGAAACTCAAACGGGTGAAGCAGCTGTTCTATGCCGGCGACTGGCACGCCACCGCACTGCCGGGTTACGGCCCGCGTCACCGGGCCAACCCGTTCGAAACCTTCGAGGCGATCCCGGCAGTGGCGCGTTACCAGTTCATGCTGGATAACGCCGAATACTTCGTACGCACCTTCATCCGGGGTCCGGTGTGCCGTGGGCAGATCGCCACTGACGTGATCCGCGATAACTTCTGGGCGCTGTTCCAGGAGCCGGCCTTCGACCGTTACATCACCGACGCCAAATACCGTGGCGAGGCCACGCCGCTGCTGGCCATGCCGGGCCAGATCGATGACGTGGGCAGTGTGCTGAGCCTGTGGCACGCCTACCGCGACAAACGCAACGAGTACGAAAAGCTGCGCCGTGACGCCTATGCCGACATGCCCGCACCGGGCTGGTCGACCTTGTGGGCCGGTAACGACAACGCGTTGCTGAGCATCTTCCGGCACTTCGACAGCGCCTCGGTGAGCAAGGGCCTGATCGGTGACGTGCCGTTGACGGTGTGGTTGTTCGACTACCCGTTGTTCGAGCGCACCTATTACCAGTTGGCGGTCAACTTTGACGTGTTCGGCAATGTTTCGCACCAGTTGCAGACGCGTTTGTATTTCGACCTGATTCGCAACGGTGCCGAGGTCAACTTCTTGCGCCTGATGCCGGCTGACCAGCGCAAGGCGATCCTGGGTGACTGGTACCAGAACAGCGGCAAAGTGAAGATGTGGATGGACTATGAGGACATCGACACCGACACCCCGAGCGGCATCCAGCTCGACCCGCGCAACCCCAAGCGCGACTTTGGCCTGAAGCTGTTGCAGCGCACCGGCAGCCTGAATGCCACGCCCGACCCGATCAACCGCTGCCAGGGCGCGTTCTGCTCACGGCCGCAGATGAACGAAGAGTTCCGCAATGCCGAGCAGTCGCTCAGCCGCCTGGTGTCGCGCCCGGCTGCTGGGCTGAAGGTGATCAACCAGTTGCCCGAGGCAACCATGCTGCGTATCGAAGGGCAGGGCGGCCAGCGCCAGGTGTACAGCCTGCTGCGCAACCGTGCGCACAGCAACGTGGCGTTCCTGCTGGGTGAGGCATACCGCTATCAGCCGGGGCTGGATACCTTGACGTTGGCCCCGGGCGTGCTCAGCAGCTACCCGAACTTCATCTTCAACATCCCGACCAAGGATGTGGCGGAGTTCGTCGAGGACATGGAGTATGCGAAAGATGACCCGGCGAAGTTCGAGCGCATCGTCATGCGCTGGGGCGTGCGCCGTAGTCATCCTGAGTTCTGGCGCTACTTCCATGACTTGAACAGCTTCATCAAGGAGACCCAGCCGGTGGAGGCGGGGGTGCTGGACATGAACCGCTACGAGAACCTCTGATCGGGTAGGCTGACCTTTCCGGGTACCCTGCGGTCGGAAAAGGTGGGTGGTCCGGGGGCTGCTATGCAGCCCAATCGCCGGCAAGCCAGCTCCCACAGGGGCTGTGTAGCTCTCAGGCCAGCGCGGTCCCTGTGGGAGCTGGCTTGCCGGCGATGGAGCGCAAAGCGCTCCCAAAGGCCTCAATGCACCGGCAAGCGCAGGGTACTTCATGCTGTATTCGCTTCAGGCACTGCGGGCGTTCGCCGCCTGGGTGGTGGTCTGCCACCATTTCATGCAGATCTTCTTCGACTTCCACGCCACCGGCCCCATTGGCCAACTGCTTACCGACCGTGGCGCCGTAGGCGTCGACATCTTCTTCGTCATCAGCGGGCTGGTCATCTACCTGTCGACCCGCGACAAAACCATCGAACCGCGTCAGTTCCTGCTCAATCGGGTGCTGCGTATTGTGCCGGCCTACTGGTTCTACACCGCGTTGATGGCCCTGTTGCTGCTGGCTTTTAGCCAATGGATGCCACATCAGGTGTTCGCCTGGCATCATCTTCTCTTGTCGATGCTGTTCATCCCGGCAGAAAACCCCGGAGGCTATGGCCTGTACCCGACCCTGAACGTGGGCTGGACGCTGAACTTCGAGATGTTCTTCTACCTGCTGTTCGGCCTGGCCTTCCTGGTGCGCCAGCGCCATCAGCTGTTGCTGGTTACCGTGGCCTTGTTGCTGGCCAGCGAGGTGCTGGGCCGGCTGGGTGTGCTAAGCCGCTTCTACAACAACGACATCATCTACGAGTTCTTGCTCGGCATCGGCCTGGGCGTGCTGTATCGCCGTGGGCTGATCCGCCAAGGGCGGTGGTTGCCGCTGGGCGTGCTGGTTGTGGCGGCCCTGGCCATCTATCACCTGGATGCGTCCCAGCGCCTGCTGCATTGGGGCCTGCCGAGCGCCATGATCGTGATGGCCTTCATCGCGCTGGAACCGCTTTTCCAAGGCAACCGGCTGCTCAAGGCCTTGGGGGACTGCTCGTATTCGGTGTACCTGGTCCATGTGCTGGTGCTGTACGCCGGCTGGTTCGCCAGCCAGCGCCTGCCGTTGAACCCGTACCTGGTGTTTGCCCTGTGTGTGCCGTCCATTGGACTAATGTCGTGGTTCAGTTACCAGTGGCTGGAGCGCGGCCTGTACCGGCGCATGCAGGCCTGGCTGGCGGCGCCACGGGGGGCGGCCCCTGAATATGCGCTTTCCCGAGTCAAATACTAGGACTTTGTTCAATGAGCGGGTTGGCGTACACTTGGCGGCAAGTCTGTGAGGAACCTACATGAGCGCTATAACCATTACCGACGCCGCCCATGACTACCTGGCCGATCTGCTCTCCAAGCAGAATACGCCTGGCATCGGCATTCGCATTTTCATCACCCAGCCGGGCACCCAGTACGCAGAGACGTGCATTGCCTACTGCAAGCCGGGCGAAGAGAAGCCTGACGACACCGCCGTGGGTCTGAAGAGCTTCACCGCTTACCTGGATGCGGTCAGCGTGCCGTTCCTGGAAGACGCACTGGTTGACTACGCCACCGACCGCATGGGTGGCCAGCTGACCATCAAGGCGCCTAACGCCAAGGTGCCGATGGTCAACGAAGACAGCCCGATCAACGAGCGCATCAACTACTACCTGCAGACCGAGATCAACCCGGGTCTGGCCAGCCACGGCGGCCAGGTCAGCCTGGTGGACGTGGTTGACGACGGCATCGCCGTGTTGCAGTTCGGTGGTGGTTGCCAAGGCTGCGGCCAGGCCGATGTCACCCTGAAGGAAGGTATCGAGCGCACCCTGCTTGAGCGTGTTCCGGAATTGAAGGGCGTGCGTGACGTGACCGACCACAGCCAGAAAGAGAACGCCTACTACTAAGCCAAAGGCGGCTCTCTAGCAACAAAGTGTTACGGTTTCAACCCCTGCGACAACAGGCCGCAGCCCGTATTCAAAGGGTTGCAGGCCTTCCCCGCCTTGGTCGGGTAGAACCCCTTGGGGTGTCATGCCAGAATGCCCCGGTTTTTCAGCTGGCCCGTCCCGAGGGCCGGCACCTTCCCTGTAAAGGATGGTTTCATGAATGATCTATATACCCGGCGCGCAGTTGTCGCCGGGATGGGCGTTCTCGGGCTTGGCCTGCTGGCAGGCTGCAGCCCGGCCCGGGGGCTCGAGTTCAAGTACGGCAAGAACATGAGCAACGAAATCCTCGGGCGCAAGTTCAGCCTCAAAGACCCGCAAGGTAACGTGCGCACCCTGTCGAGCTTCTACGGCAGCATGCCGATGGTCTTCTTCGGCTTCACCCAGTGCCCGGCCGTTTGCCCGACCACCCTGGCGCGTGCGGCGCAAATCCGCAAGCTGCTGAGGGGCCGTGACCGTGACCTGTTCCAGGTGGTGTTCATCACGCTGGACCCGGAGCGCGACACCCCTGAGGTGCTTGATGCCTACGTCAAGGCCTTCGACCCGACGTTCACCGCGCTCACCGGTACCCCCGAGGAAATTGCCGCAGTGGCCAAGGAATTCAAGGTGTTCTACGAAAAGGTTCCGGCCGGTGACACCTATACCATTTCTCACTCGTCCACCAGCTACGTCTACGATACGCGTGGCACCCTGCGCCTGAGCCTGGGCCATTCCCTGAACGCCAAGGAATGTGCCGAAGACCTGGTCACCCTGATGGAGATCTGCTGAATGTCGATGCAACCGATCAAACGCGGCCTGGCTGCCCTGGCACTGATGGGCCTGGCCCTGCCAGCCCTGGCCCAGACCACCGTGAGTGAGGCCTGGGTGCGTGCCAGCGTGCCGCACCAGCAGTCCACCGGTGCGTTCATGACCCTCACCGCCAGCAGCGACAGCAAGCTGGTGAGCGTGGCTTCGCCTGTGGCCAAGACCGTGCAGGTGCACGAGATGACCATGAACGGTGACGTGATGGGCATGCGTGAGGTGAAGTCTGTCGAGCTGCCGGCTGGCAAGGCCGTCACCCTCGACCCGAATGGCCTGCATGTGATGCTGATGGGCCTGAACAATCAGGTGAAGGAAGGCGAGAAAGTGCCACTGACCCTGACCATCGAAGATGCCAAGGGCGGCAAGGAAACCGTGGACGTGCAGGCTGAAGTGCGTGCGCTCAACGCCGAGGCCGGCGGTGGGCATGACCACATGCACATGAAGCACTGACCGATCAAAGGGCCGCGTTTAGCGGCCCTTTTCTTTTCAGCCGTACCCTTCAGCTACGAAAGCGCGGCAGCGGCCTGTCGAGGGTCAGCGAGGTCAGCGTCTTGCGGACCTGGGCTTCGTCGGCCTCCAGCGCCTTGAGGCTTGCGCGGATCTTGCCGGCGGCGGGCACATCGCCCTGCCGGTCGATCCAGTCGGCAATCTCCTTGCAGGCACTGCTCAGGCAGGCCTGGCGCTGGTTCATCAGCGACAGAAGGGTGGTGAGCTCTCTTTCGGACATGGCAGGATCCTCCCATTCAGCCTTGTCAGTGTAGCAGAGGGTTGGCGGGGCTCCTGATGGCTTTGCAGGAGGTGTTGAGGATGCAAAAAGGAGTACTCCGTCGCTTGAGTAACACCGAGTTACTTATCTATAGGAATAAACATCGTGTTTAAAGTGGATGCCGCTACCTCGCCGGTGGCATGAACCTTTGCAAGCGGACGAGATGTGCTGAGCCGTTCTGTCACACAGTTTGGCGGCGGCTGGTCTGACTTCGCCAATAGTTACTGAGCGTAGGAACATTCGGAGTCTCAATGTTGGCTGCGCTGACAGTGCGGGTGTTGTTACAACTTTCATGTTGAGTCCAGCCGAGGATGAGCTCTAGATTCAGTCGCTCTGTACCGCTGGCTGAGGAAAGCAACGATTATGCAGGCGTTGAGTCTTAACTCCGGAACGCGCTCACTTACATTGGGCTATTGCTTTTCCAAGTGCGGTGAATTTGCCTTCGAAGCGGCATTTGCCGTGACCATCGTACTCATGGTCGAGGCGGATTTGTTGTTGATTGGCATCGCTTATTTCTTCCGCTACTTGCCGAGCATGGTGTTTTCTCCCTTGGGTGGTTGGCTGGCAGATAACGCCGACAAGAAAAGAACACTGTTTGCGGTCGAGTTGGCCAAATGCATTCTGTCGCTTGCCTTCTTTGCCTTGTTCAGTTGGTTTACGCCGGTACTGCCCGTGTTGGTGGCCTTCGCGATGGTCATGACCGCGCTTGAATGTCTGTATGTACCCACGTTTCGCGCATACTTTCCGGATATCGTGGAAAAGGACCAACTGGCGTCAGTCAACAGCGGTATCCAGGTGATCGAAGATATGGCCTCTATTATTGGACCGTTGGTGTTTTCGGCCTGTGTGTTGCTGCTATCTCGCGACGCAACCTTCTTGTTCTTTGCAATATGCCTGGTGTTGTCTGCCATTTCCATTGCTACCTTGGGGCCAGCAAGGCAAGGCGTGCGGCAGGCATTCGATGGGCGAGCCATAGTCCGCGATGCGGTGCGCAGCGTGAACCAGCTCAAGGGCAGCAATGTCCCGTTGTTTGCCGTTATTGGCTGTACCACGCTTTGTGCGATGTTCGCCACGTCGGTGATTCGCTTCATTCTCCCGGCTTCGGTGTTGGAGCACTTTACCTCTGAGGCAGCGGTGGGTTACGTATTCTCACTGCTGGCGGCAGGCACCGTGCTGGGTGGCGTGCTCTACACCCGCTTCAACCCGCGTACCACTGCACGGTTGGTACTGCGCTATTGGATAATTTACGGCGCACTGTTTTTTGCTGCCGCAGTGGCGCTGCAGTTCAATACCTGGTTGTTTCTGCTGATCCTCTTCCTGGTTGGCTTCATTGGCGCATTTGTCGATATCGCAATCGTGACAAACATCCAGTGCTTGTCGAACGAGCATGAAGTTGGCAGGAACTTTTCCCTTTATTACTTCACGGCCGTCATTGGGGATGCCGTTTCAGGGCTGGTTGCCAGCCTGGTCTTCGTGCTTGCGGGGCCAGCAACCTTCATCTGGATGACGCTCATGCTGGTCATCGCACCGGTACGCTGGAACCTGAAAGGACGCGCCCTTGATACCGACGATAGTGCGTAATGTGCCGCTCGGTATTGGTACCTGGAGGTAGGCTTGAACTGGTATTGCGGCGCCTCAGGCGGTTATTGCAGATTGAGCACAAGCCTGCCGATACGCCCCCGGCGTCACCCCATACGCCTGCTTGAACTGCCGGCTCAAATGGCTCTGGTCAGCAAACCCCAGGTCAAACGCCACCTCCGAAGCGACCAGGCCGCTTTTCAGCATTTCCCGGGCGCGGGCCAGGCGGCGTTGTTTCAACCAGGCATGCGGCGGCAGGCCGGTGGCCTGGCGGAATACCCGTGCGAAGTGGAACGGTGACAGGTTGACTGCGGCGGCCAGCGCTTCGAGCGAGGGTGGGTCGGCCAATTGGCTTTCCAGCAGTTCGCGGGCGCGGGCCACGGCCAGGGGTTCGTGGCCGGGGGCTGAAGGTTCGGCGCATTGCCCGTGACGCTGCACCAGGGCCAGCACCGCCTGGCGCCAGGCGGTCTGTTGCTGCAGGGCGCTGGCGCCGGCTTCGGACAGCTGATGCAACTGGCTGAAGGCGATGGCCAGGGCGGGGTCCTGGATGACGCTGTCCTTGAAACCGGGCATGCCGTGACGGCCCAGTTCCAGCTCGTCGAGCACGCCGGTTACTCGCTCGTGCTCGGGGTAGAAGCCGCGATAACGCCAGCCCGCTTCATGGGCTGTGGCACCGGTATGCAGCTCGTCAGGGTTGATTAGCACCATGCTGCCAACCGGCGCCAAGTGCTCGCTGCCTCGGTGCCAGAAGCGCTGGGCCCCGGATTCGATCACGGTGAACACATAGCCTTCGTGCACATGCGGGGCGAAACGCTGCTGGAAATAACGCGCGTGCAGCATCTCGACGTCGCCCAGTGCCGGCGCCTGCCAGAGGTGTGTCTGCTCGCGCAGGGGCGTGCTCATGCCAGCCAGCTGCGCAGGAAGAAGAAGATCAACATGCTCACCAGCATGCTCAGCAATACGCTGCGGGTCAACAGCACCAGGGCGATGGCCACCAGTGAGCCCAGCAGGTAGGGGTTGAGCAGGCTCAGGTTGAGCTGGTGATCGGGCATGAAAATGATCGGGCCGCAGATGGCGGTGAGCATGCCCGGCACGGCAAAGCCAAGGAACTGCCTGGCGTTGGAGCTCAGACGCAAGGGCAGGCGCGGCTCCAGGAATGCATAGCGGTTGAGGAACACGATGGCGCCCATGGCAAAGATCAGGATCCAGGTCATGCTCGGGCTCCGGCAAATTTCTGGCAGATGAACCCGGCGCCCATACCCAGCAGGCCTGCGGCCACCAGGGCGGTCTCCCAGTGCCAGTGGCTGAACAATACCGAGCAGAACAACGACACCGCTACGCACACCACCGTGGGCAGGTTGCGCACCAGCGGTGCGATCAGGGCGACGAAGGTGGCGACGATGGAGAAGTCCAGACCGAACTGGTCCAGGTGTGGAATGTTCTGGCCCAGCAGGATGCCGGCCAGGGTAAACAGGTTCCAGGCAATGTAGAAGGTCAGGCCCACCCCCAGGGCGTACCAGCGGTTGAACTGCTGTTGGTCGTACTGGCTGGTCAGGGCGAAGAATTCGTCGGTCAGCAGAAAGCCCAGGCCCAGGCGCCAGCGCAGCGGCTGGCTGGACAGTACCGGGCGCATCGACAGGCCGTACAGCAGGTGCTGTGAGGTCAGCAGCAGGGTGGTGAGCAGGATCGACGCCAGGTTGGCGCCGCCTTTGAGCATGCCGATGGCCACCAGTTGCGCGGCGCCAGCGAAGACGATGGCCGACAGCCCTTGCCCTTCCCAGGCAGTGAGGTTGGCTTCGATGGCCATGGAGCCGGCCAGCAGCCCCCAGGGGGCGACGGCCAGGGACAGGGGGAGAATGGCGATGGCGCCGTGGAGAAAGGCTTGGCGGGCGATGTGGGGCATGATGGCTGCAATGCTTTACGTGGTAGGCCAGCATGCCAGAAGGGGTGGGGGCATGGCTTGAACGATCTTGCTGGTCTATCGCCTGCCGCGCGCAGTCCCTTGTAGGAGCGCGTTAGCTCGATGGATTATGGATGGCGGGTCAGATGCTGTTGTGCTGTCACACAGCCATTGATGTCCACGGCCTTCTGCAGGAGGGTCAGGCGGTGCTGCGGGTCGAGGTCGCCAAGCAGGCGGTACACTTCGGCCTGGTAGTCACGCTGGCGCCCCCACAGCATGTCCAGGCCTTGTGGCCGGCTGCGGTTGCAGGCCAGGCGGGTGGCCGGTTGCGGGTAGTAGGGGGCGTACACGGTGGCCATGCTGGGGATGGCTTCCAGCGCTGCGCGGTACTCGCTGCTGACGTTGTAGGGCCGGCACCAGGTGGCGATGGCCGGCGCGGGTGCGGCAAACCCCTGCTGGAGGCTGGCCACGAGTAACGGGCAGGCGGCATCCGGAATTTGCGCGACGGGCAGATACGTCATGTAGTACAGCGCCAGGCGGTACTGCGCGACCGGGTGGCCCAGCTCGACCGATTTTTTCAGCAGGGCAACCGCTGTCGGCAAGGTGTGGGCCAGGGCCTGGCCCTGACGGCTGAGCTCGGGGTCTCCGCCAACGGCTGTGCGCAGTGTATTGGCGTCGTCGCCCTGGTTGTCGGCCTGCTCCAGCAACGGCAAGGCCTGACGGTAGAGCAGGTCGGCATGAGGGTCGATGCGTACCTCCAGCGCGTGCGCAGCCAGCGGCATCAGGGCGATCAACAGCGGGGGCAGGCGTCGCATGCGGCTCACAGGCAAGCCCCATGGGCGGCCAGGCAAGGATGGACGGCTTCGATGTTCATGGCGGTCAAGCGTGCGCCTCGGGCAAATCGGAACGACGACGTATTCTAGCCACCCAAGCGGGCGGCCGGAAGACCACCCGGCAACTGTCAGACGAGCTTGATCGGCGTGACCTTGCGCAGGGCGTGTTTTTCCTGGGCCAGACCGAGTTTGGCGGTGATCACCTTGGCCAGGGCATTGTTGCCCAGATCGTTCAGGTGCAGGCGGTCGATGAACAGGTCGGCGCCGAACACGGGTGAGCTGCTGAGCATGCAGTTCATGTCGTAGCAAGGCACAGGGTCGGCCTGGCTCTTGATGCGGCGGAAAAACGCCGAATGCAACTGGCTGTCGAATGCACCCTCCAGCAGCCGGTCGAAGTTCGCCGGTTTTTGCTGCAGCGCGGTCAGCATGGCCTGTTCACCGGCAGGCAGGGTATCCCGGCACCAGGGCAGCAACGGCTGCAGAATGAAGGTGAGGGTGGCGTGGCTGTCTGCCAGCAGCCGATCCCATTGGCGCAAGGTACGGCCAATGTTATCGGCAGCACGGGCCAGGCGCTTTTCCGGGGGCGACAGCGGCCAGCTGACCGGGGCGGCGACCACAGGGGTGGCCAACGCCTGACGGATACGCCGCCACAGCGACTGCCGACGGGGTGGTGCGGCGGGCTGCATGCCTTCGCTGAAACTGTTGAGAAAGTCCTGGTAGGCCTTGGCGTGCTGCGGGCCGTTGAGGTTGGCGAGGACTTCACTGAGGGCTTCGTGGGCCAGGCTGTTGAGGCCGCTGAGCACCACTACGTGGCCGAGCTGGCCAAGGCGGTGCTGGTGGGTCAGGAACATCAGCAGCTCCTGGCTGGCGTTAAGGCCGCAGCCGGCCAGGCTCAGCCAGACTTCGCCGGTGAGCATCGACAGGTGCGAGGCCACCGTGTGCTCGTCGGAGCTGGCGCCGATACCCAGGGCCGTGGAGCCGCCGACCAGCAGGTTGATACGCGAAGTACCGCCGCGCTCGGCTGCGGAAAAGCGCTTGCCGGCGCAATGGCTGTAGCGCAGGCCGAGCGCATCGGTATTGATGGTGCCAGAGCGGTAGCCACTTTCGTGCACATGCACGGTGAGCGGGGCACGCCGGCTGCCCAGCAGCAGAAAGCGTTGGTAGTCCTGCTGCAACGGCGAAGGAGATGCGCTCATGTCAGTCACGGCCATGGTCGCTCCTTCGGTTGCGCCGAGTGTTGCGCTTCACGTTCAGGCCGCCAGCTCCTTGAGGTTGTACAGCAGGCCACCGGCGGCGATCAGCAGCAGGGCCACACCGGAAGCCAGGCTTATCATGCGGTTGCTCCGCTGCGAGGCGATCTTGCCGATGGCGAAGATGTACAGGCTGAGCACGGCAAAATCGATGGCCACCCACAGCAGCGACAGGACCACCATGCTTTTGCCGAACGACTCGGTGATCTGAATGAACTGCGGGAAGAAGGCGATGAAGAAAATGATGTCCTTCGGGTTGGAGATACCCACCATGAACCCTTGCAGCAGCCCGCCACGCCCGGCCTTGGGGGCTTCGCTCGCCGCTTCCGGCGCAGGCGCCTTCAGGGCTTCCCTCAACGTGCCCACCGCGATGTAGCCGATGAACAGGCAACCCATCAGGCTCATGGCGCTGAGCCAGGCCTTGTCGATGGCGGCGCTGGTGAGAATGATCCAGGCCGCTGCACCGATCAGCACCAGTGACGCCCAGTTGGTGCCGACGGCGGTAAACATGGCCTTGCGCGAACCGGAGGCGGCCGCGGTGTTGACGATCAGTGCCACCACCGGGCCGGGGGTAGCGATCAGCAGCAGGACAGTGAGGGCATAGGTGGCGGTAAGTGCGGTATTCACGGTCAGTTCTCGATCAGTATGTCGGTTGCCGCAGGGTGTGCGGCATGGGCGTGGAACGGGCAGCGCGACGGGTTGAGCGACCCCGCCTCCTGAAGTTGGTATTGCTTCCACTCGTAGTTGTCGGCATCGCCGAAGAAGCCGAGGGTGTCAGGTACGACACCGTCGTTGTAGTGGTGCACGCGCTCGCGAATGCGCTCGCGGATTTTCTTGCCGCTCTCGGTATTGGCGTTGGCCACTTCGTCGAAGTTTTCCCGTGGGTTGATGACGAAGGTGATGTGCTGGCCCAGGTTGCGGCTTTTCATTTGCTGGTGGCCGGGGAAGTTCATGTTGATGAACAGGGGCATGCCGGCATAGCAGAACGACCAGGCGGTGTCGTCGGGGTCGGTGGGAATGCCTTGCGGCCACGGGTGTGGGTCGCGCGCATGTACGCCACGCAACACTTTCCAGGCCAGCGCCTGTTGTTCGGCCAGGGTGCTGCCCGCTGCCGTTTCGAGAAACACCACCAGTGGGCTGCCGATGCGCTGTTTGGGTTTGATCGGTGTGACGGTGCGCACGTAGTCGGCCAGCCCTTGGGCGATGTCATCGGCCAGCTGCTCGGCACGTGCGAAAAGAATATGGCAGGTTTCGCCGTTGACCGCCTTGCGGCCGAACAGGCAGGGGAAGTCGGGGTTGGCGAGAATACTGCGAAAATGCTCTATGGTCTTGTAAGTCCAGTGCTGCGTGTTCCAGACATGTTCATCGGCTAGCTCTAGCGCATCCAGGCGATAGCAATTTCCATATCCCGTAAACATGATTTCCCCAGGCGTAAATTTAATGAACGTTCAAGCCACATGCAGGCAGGATCTTGGTTATGTTTATTATTTACCTGCATTTTCCGAGACGCTCTTGACGTTGTAAAACGCGTGGAACTATGACCTACTATTAGTCTTACTCATGCTCGGGACGTCGCCATGTCGGAACGGATTCAGGCCTTGCACGCCCTGCGTGCCTTCGAGGTGGCCTCTCGCTATGGCTCCTTTACCCGCGCTGCGGAAGAGCTTGCCTTGACCCAGGGCGCGGTCAGCCATCACATCAAGACCCTGGAGGCCATGTTCGGCTGCGACCTGTTCGAACGCCGTGGCCCCAAGCTCAGCCTGACCGAGCACGGCCGCCTGCTGGCGCAAGAGCTGAAAGTGGGCTTCAAGATCATCGAAAATGCCTGCGCAT
The DNA here is from genome assembly GCF_002992185.1 of Pseudomonas sp. LLC-1. Taxonomy (NCBI): domain Bacteria; kingdom Pseudomonadati; phylum Pseudomonadota; class Gammaproteobacteria; order Pseudomonadales; family Pseudomonadaceae; genus Pseudomonas; species Pseudomonas sp. LLC-1. The sequence continues at coordinate 156,214 of NZ_LUVY01000019.1, forward strand.
TGTTGCGCCAGGACCGCTATGGCCTGCGCCTGAAGGCCCCGTCCACGCTCACTGTGCGCTGGCTGCTGCGGGCACTGGATGCCTTCAAGAAGCACGAGGACAACTGCAGCGTGCAGTTGTCCAGCGTGTGGATGGACATCGACAGCGTGGACTTCTATTCCGAGCCCTACGACTGCGCCATCCTGCTGGCCAACGGGCGTTTTCCCGCCGATATCGAGAGCTTCAAGCTGTTCGATGAATGGCTGATCCCGGTGTGCCACCCGGACTACATGGCGCAAGCGCAACCGGCCCTGGCCGACCTGACCCAGTGCGAATTCCTGCACCCGTCCCCGGACCGCCGTGACTGGCGGCGCTGGCTGGCGCGCATGGACGCGCTGGATATCAGCATCGATCAGGGGCAAGTGTTCGATACCCTCGACCAGGGTATTTCGGCCGCCCAGCAAGGCCTGGGTATTTCGGTGGTCGACCTGGTACTGGCCAGCGCCGACCTGGCGGCCGGGCGCCTGGTCACACCGTTCAAGCACGCCGTGGCCACCGGCGACGGCTACTACATGACCTGGCTCAAGGCCAGCCCCAAGGCGCGGCAAATGCACAAGCTGCGTGACTTTCTGCTTGGCCAGGTGCCACCGCTGGCCTACAAGGACATCAACTACCTGTACGGTTGAACACCCGCTCAAGCATGAAGTCGATGAACACCCGCAATTTCGGCGGCATCTGCCGCCCGGACGGCCACAGCAGGTAGAAGCTGCCGCGTCGCTCCATGAAGTCGTCGAGCACGCTCACCAGTGAGCCATTGCCCAGCTCACGGCCCACGGTGAAGTCCGGCAGGCAAGTGATGCCGCGGTGGTTCACGGCAAAGCAGACGCGTGTCTCGACGTGGTTGCACACCATCGAGATGGGGATGTCATAGGCGTGTTCGGGGTGCTCCTGGCGCAGCGGCCAGGTCTCCAGCTTGCCGTTGCTGGGGAAGCGGTAATGCAGGCAGGTGTGCGCCGCCAGGTCGCGCGGGTGCACGGGCGTGCCGCGTTCGCGCAGGTAGCCGGGTGAAGCCACCAGGCGGTGCTGGAAATACCCCAGGAACTTGGCATTGAGCCGTGAATCCACCGGCTGCCCACCGCGCATCACCACATCGAAACCTTCGCCGATGATATCCACCATGCGGTCGGAAAAGTCCAGGTCCAGCTCCACTTGCGGGTACAGCGCCATGAACTCGGCCAGCGCCGGCATTACCAGCCCCGTGACCTGCGGCATGCTCACCCGCAGGCGCCCGCGTGGGGTTTCGCTGGCTTGTGACAGTTCCTGCTCGGTGGCCTCGATTTCGGCGAGGATGCGCCGGCTGCGCTCAAGGAACAGCGTGCCCTCGGCGGTGAGGGTGATGCTGCGGGTGCTGCGGTGGAACAGGCGTACGCCCAGGCGGCTTTCCAGGCGCGCTACGCGCTTGCCCACAGCCGAGGCACTGATCCCCAAGGACTGGCCAGCGGCGACGAAGCTGCGGGTTTCGGCCACCCGATTGAAGACCACGAAGCCGCTGAGGCTATCCATGCTGCGTTCCTGATTGCGGACGTGGATGTCCGGGGTGAACGGCATTGTAACCGTCTTTTTCCGTAATGGCCTCGCCTTGCAGACTGTTCGCCTCGTTTCCTACTCAAGGCTTCTGCAATGTCCCAGACATCCTCCGCACCGTTGCTGTCCGCCAGCAGCGAACGCCTGCCGCTCAGCGGGTTGTTGGCGTTGGCCATGACCGGCTTCATCGCCATCCTCAGCGAAACCCTGCCAGCCGGTTTGCTCGACCAGATCGCCGACGGCATGCACATCAGCCAGGCCATGGCCGGGCAATGGGTCACGGCGTATGCCCTGGGCTCATTACTCACCGCGATCCCGCTGGTAACCCTGACCCAAGGCTGGTATCGGCGCCGGGCGCTGTTGCTGGCGATCGTGGGCTTCGTACTGTTCAACGGGCTGACGGCCTTGTCGGACTCCAACAGCCTGACCCTGATACTGCGCTTTTTCACCGGCGCGGCCGCCGGGCTGGCCTGGGGGCTGATAGCCGGCCACGCCCGGCGCATGGTACCGGTGGCGCAGCAGGGGCGGGCCATGGCACTGGCCATGCTCGGCCAGCCGATTGCCCTGTCGCTCGGCTTGCCGATCGCAACCTGGCTGGGGGCGGGGTTGGGCTGGCGTGCAACGTTCATGGTGGTCACCCTGGTGGCGTTGCTGCTGGTGGTGTGGGTGGTGCGTTCTGTGCCGGACTACCCAGGGCAGGTCGCCGGCAAGCGCCCGGCCGCCATGCAGGTGCTGCGCACGCCGGGGGTGTTACTTGTGCTGCTGGTGATCCTCAGCTGGATCCTTGGCCACAACATTCTCTACACCTATATCGTGCCACTGCTGGCGGCAGCCGGCATGGCCGCGGACATTGGCCCTGTGCTGATGGTGTTCGGCCTGTCGGCCCTGGCCGGGATTGGTTTGGTGGGGCTGCTGGTCGACCGGCACCTGCGCACGCTGGTGCTCTTGAGCCTGGCGGGTTTTGCCCTGGCTACGCTGGCCTTGGGGCAAGCGTCGTCCTGGCTGATGTACCTGAGCATCGCCTTGTGGGGGGTGACCTACGGCGGCGCGCCGACCTTGCTGCAGACAGCCTGTGCAGACGCGGCGGGCGAAGGGGGCGACGTGGCGCAATCGATGCTGGTGACGGTGTGGAACAGCGCCATTGCCCTGGGCGGCATCATTGGCGGGTTGTTACTGGCCGGGGCAGGGGTGGAGGGGTTCGGTGGTGTGGTGCTCGCGCTGATAGCGGTGGCCTGGTTGTTGGCGTGGGCCGCGCGCAGAAGCGGCTTCGTGGCGGGGGCACGCTAGCGTAGAATCATCCTTTTAGGCAGAGGTTGACGCAGTGGAGTTGCAGCAGGGCTTTGTCCTGACCCGGCATTGGCATGACACGCCAGAAGGCACCTGCGTGGAACTCTGGCTCGCCACCGATCAGGGGCCACGGCTGCTACGTCTGGCACCCCAGGTTTCAGTGGCGTTCATCCCGCACGCGCAAGCGGCGCACGCGCAGGTGTTGCTGGCGAACCAACCGGGCGTCGAACTGCGGCCCTTGCAGCTAAAGGATTTCGACCAGCGCCCGGTCATGGGCCTTTATTGCCGGCAGCACCGGCAACTGATGCAGCTGGAGCAACGCCTGCGCACGGCAGGCATCGAGGTGTTCGAAGCGGATATCCGCCCGCCTGAGCGCTACCTGATGGAGCGCTTCGTCACCGCGCCGGTGCAGTTCACCGGGCAACCCGATGACCAGGGCGTGATCTGCGATGCCCAGCTCAAGCCCCTGCCGGGCTATCGTCCACCGCTGCGTCTGGTGTCGCTGGATATCGAAACCAGTGAACGTGGCGAGCTGTACAGCATTGCCCTGGAAGGCTGCGGCCAGCGTCAGGTGTACATGCTCGGCCCGGCCAACGGCGACCCCGAGGGCCTCGACTTCGACCTGCACTATTGCGATGACCGTGCCGGGTTGCTCGTGTGCCTCAACCAGTGGATGGCGGAGCACGACCCGGATGCAATCATCGGCTGGAACCTGATCCAGTTCGACCTGCGCCTGTTGCATGAGCACGCCAAGCTGCTGCAGGTGCCGCTGGCACTGGGCCGCAACGGCGCCCCCATGACCTTGCGCAGCCACGCCAGTGGCGGCCATGTCTTCGCCGACGCGCCGGGGCGGCTGTTGATCGACGGCATCGAAGCGCTGCGCTCGGCAACCTGGAGCTTTGCGTCGTTCAGCCTGGAGAATGTCGCGCAAACCTTGCTCGGTGAAGGCAAGGCCATCGACACCCCCTACCAGCGCATGGACGAAATCAACCGGCGCTTCGCCGAGGACAAACCCGCCCTGGCACGCTACAACCTCAAGGATTGCGAGCTGGTCACGCGCATCTTCGCCCATACCCGCCTGCTCGAGTTCCTGCTGGAGCGCGCTTCTGTCACCGGGTTGGCGGTAGACCGCAGTGGGGGTTCGGTGGCCGCCTTCTGCCACCTGTATATCCCGCAGATGCACCGCCTGGGCTTCGTCGCCCCCAGCCTGGGCAGCCGCCCTGACGAAGCCAGCCCCGGTGGTTTCGTGATGGATTCGCGCCCAGGCCTTTACGACTCGGTGCTGGTGCTGGACTACAAGAGCCTCTACCCGTCGATCATCCGGACCTTCCTGATCGACCCGGTAGGGCTGGTCGAGGGCCTGCGCTTGCCCGACGATGAGCACTCGGTAGAAGGCTTCCGGGGTGGGCGTTTCTCACGCAGCCAGCATTGCTTGCCGGCTATCGTCGAGCGCGTCTGGCAAGGGCGGGAGGCGGCCAAGCGTGAGGGCAACGCACCGCTGTCGCAGGCGCTGAAGATCATCATGAATGCCTTTTACGGCGTGCTGGGCTCTAGCGGTTGCCGTTTCTTCGACCCGCGCCTGGCCTCGTCGATCACCATGCGCGGTCACCAGATCATGCGCCAGACCCGGGCGTTGATCGAGGCCAAGGGCTATGAGGTCATCTATGGCGATACCGACTCCACCTTCGTCTGGCTCAAGGGCGCCCATGGTGAAGCGGCTGCGGCGCAGATCGGCCGAGAACTGGTCGCCCACGTCAATCAGTGGTGGCGCGAGCACCTGCGCCAGCAGATGAACCTGGAAAGCGCATTGGAGCTGCAGTTCGAAGTGCATTACCGGCGTTTTCTGATGCCGACCATCCGTGGGACCGACGAGGGTAGCAAGAAGCGTTATGCCGGGCTGGTACAACGCCTGGATGGCAGCGAGGATGTGGTTTACAAGGGCCTGGAGTCGGTGCGCACCGATTGGTCGCCACTGGCGCAGCAGTTTCAGCAGGAACTGTACGGGCGGATCTTTCGCGGCCAGCCGTATCGCGATTACGTGCGCGACTACGTGCAGCAGACCCTGGCGGGCGAACTCGACAACCTGCTGGTGTACCGCAAGCGCCTGCGCCGGCCGCTGGCCGATTACCAGCGCAATGTGCCACCCCATGTACGGGCTGCGCGCCAGGCCGATGAATACAACAGCCGGCTCGGTCGCCCTCGCCAGTACCAGCGCGGCGGCTGGATCAGTTACGTCATCACTACCGCCGGCCCTGAGCCGATGGAAAACCTTCAATCGCCGATCGATTACGAGCACTACCTCAGCCGGCAGTTGCAGCCGGTTGCCGATGCCATCCTGCCGTTCGTTGGCGATGATTTCTCCACGCTGACTGGCCGCCAGTTACAGCTGTTCTGAGCGCAGGCGTTAGCTATCTAGTACCCGGTGCCGAGCCTGCTCCCTAGTCTGGCCTCTTTTCATGAAGAGGCCATTGAGCAATGGACACTACTCCGCCATCAAGCGCACAGGCAGCCATCGATGCGTTCCAGGACAGCATCATCAGCAAGCGCCTGCCGCTCTGGTTGCGTCAGACACCCCCAGGGCAACTGCCAGAGGTCAGCAAGGCATTGGCGAACAGCCTTCGCAGCCGTGAGCAAGTCAATGCGCTGCTGCGGGGTATCGAAGGTATCGACAGCTTTGTTGCGGCGGGCCTGGAAAAGGCCCTTGACGCGCGTTACGGGCTTGGCGGCAACGCACGCACGCTCACGTTTCTGGAGGGCCGTCGCGAGCCTGTGACCAACAGCCAGCCGGTAGGCGCGCACCTCACCGAGCTGGTCTATGAAGAAAAGCCGCTGCTTGAGGTGGCACTGCGCAACTTCACTGCCGAGCAGGCCCAGGCCGGTGGCCAGCCGCGCGGTAATCGGCTGCTGGTTCCGCGCCAGGGCAGGATTGCACCGCCCACGTGCATCGAGCTTGCTGCGCTTTGCCGTGAGCTGGATTTGGGTGAGGGTTATCAACGTCATCTGGATTCCATTCTAAAGCCCGCAGGTGATGCAGGGCGCGTGGAGTCCTGCCTTGTAGATGCCAGTCGCCACGCCATGCTGGTAGACGCCTACAAAGCCAGGCAGGAAGGGACGCTGGATGACAGCGAGCTCAAGTTGGTGGTGGCCATGTGCGAGGATGGCAAGCTGCTGCGCCTGGCGGGTGACCTTGTGGAGGCCAGGCAACTGAAGTTGCTGGGTTGCCGGATTGAACAGGTGATCGTGTTCGAGGTGATTGACCAGGGTGTCCTTTTCAACACCACGCGCCGTGTGTTGCTCTACGTGCCAGGCGACCCTGTGTCGCCTTGGCGCGCATTCGAGAGCGTCGACAAGCTGAACCGCGAGTTGGGGCGTCGCCTGCGAGACAAAGCCTACCAGCGTTTTTTCAGTCGCTTCGTGCTGCGACGTGACAGCCAGGCTTTCTTTGCCCAGGTTTCGGCGCTGTTCGATGACCTGGCGGACTGGGCGTTCCGCGATCTCGAACCGCATTTGCAGGGTTATTCGCAACCGTTGTTCAATGGTTTGGCACAGGCACGTATTCGCCAGATCAAGGAGGATGCGGCGATGATCGCGGTGCCCGTGGCCAGGCTGGACCGTGAGGTGCAGCGCCAGCATGACCAGCGCCTGGCCGCCGAAGGATGGGCGTTGCTCAACCTGGCCAGTTTCTTTGTGCCGGGCCTTGGCCTGGCCCTGCTTGCCGTGACAGCGTGGGAGCTGCTGGGTGAGGTTTACCAGGGTATCGAGGCCTGGCATGAAGGGGACCGCCAAGAAGCGCTCGACCATTTGACCCACGTGGCCACCGACGTTGCCATGCTCGCAGCCACGGTGGCGGGGGTTGGCGTGGCCCGACGGCTTTGGGTGCGTTCCACGCGGGTCGATGCCATGGTGCCGGCTCGGCTGGAGGACGGTTCTACCAGGCTTTGGCAGCCAGACCTTGCGCCTTATCGAAGCCTGCTGCCAGCAGGCGGCGCAACCCAGGATGCCCTGGGTATCCGGCGCTTGGAGGGGCAGGCCTGGGTTGAAATGGATGGGCATCATTATCGCGTGACGGAGCCGGCCGGCGACGGCCAATGGCAACTGTGCCCGATTGAAGGCCATGGGCCGATGCTGACCCACAATGGTGCCGGCGCCTGGCGACTGTGGAGCGAACAGCCGGCGCAGTGGCGTGGTACGTACCGCATGTTCCGACGTTTGGGTGAGCCTTTCAATACCCTCGATGACGAGCAGATCGACCAGGTACTGTTGTTCCATGGACTGGGCGGCGACGATGTGCGCGGTTTGCATGTGCACGCCCAGGCGCCAAGCCCGAGCCTGCTCGACAGTGTGCAGCGGGTGAAGCTTGATCAACGCATCCGCGGCATGATCGGGCGCTTGCGCAGTGGCGAGGCAGTAGAGGATGTCACGGTGCTCGACCATGCCAAACGTCTGCCGGGTGCACATGGCTTGCCTGATCAGGCGTTGGCAGAATTGGCATGGACGCAGCGTCGGGTACTGTTGCAACACTTGTACGAAGCCCTGCAGCCCAGCGACAACCCTGGCAGTGCCGCGCTACGCCGGGTATTTCCCGGGCTGCATGCGCGTACCGCCCAAGCCTTGGTACAGGCGGCCAGTGGAGAAGACCGCAGGCGCCTGCTGGCCAGTGGCAGGGTGGCGCTGAGGCTGGCGGAAGCGGCCCGTAGCCAGCTTCTGGACATTCGCCGAACTCGGGTATTGGAAGCCTTGTACCTGGATACGCCGCAGAGTGCCGACCTGGCGCGGGTGGCCCTGGGCATGTTGCAGCACCTGTCTGGTGCTGAGCAAGGCGTGCGCTGGCGGTTGTACGAAGGTTACCTGGGGGGGCCGGTGCTGGCGCGTACCGAGCGGGGGCCGCAAGCGTTTGACCTTGTGCACCGTAATGGCATGTTTCAACTGTTGGATGAGCGCGGCTCGCCGCTGGGTGAGGCGGGTGAATTGTTCGATGTCATGGCCGCAGCCTATACCCCTGTGCAGCGTGAGGCGATGGGTGTCGGCGAGCCGTTCTCGCACAATCTGAGGGTGATGGTGGGGCGGGAGGCTGTCGGTCGTCATGACGAGGTCGGGCGTTTGCTCAGTGCGGTGCGCCCGGGCGCTATTCGGGTGCCTTCGCGCTTGGCTGATGGGCGCTTGGGCTACTCGCTGGGCGGTGGCGGGGTGGGGGGGGTCTCACCCAGGGGGCATGCACTGAGGGCGACCTTGCGAGACCTGTTCCCTTGGTTGAACGATGGCCAGATCGAGACATTTGTCGACGACGTACGCAGGTCGGGGCGTCAGCTAGAACGGGTGCTGGCAGACTTGCGTACGGAGTTCACAGCCTTGCGCAATACACTGGACACATGGGTCGCCCAGGAACAGGGTGAGTTCAGGGAGGATCGAGACGCACTGCGTCAGACGCTGTTCAATTGCTGGCAGCGCTCGATCAGTATTGGTGAACTGCAGATCACCGCAGAAGAAAACCTGCATGTGATGTTCTGCAACTTCAGGCCTGGCAGCTTGCCCAACATGCCTGCGCAGGTCCGTTTTGCAGGTGTCACCAGCCTGTCCATGCTGCACCTCGACCTTCTGGAGGTACCTGTCAGCTTTCTGCTGGCGTTCCCTAACCTGAGCAGTCTGGATCTGGGCGGCAACCTGCTGACGCGAATACCGCAACCGTTGCTGCAGATACCGCAGTTGCGGCACCTCTGCCTGACCAACAATCGAATCAGGCTCAACCTGGCACAATCGGCCACGCTAGCCAGTTGCCCGTCATTGCATTTCCTTGACTTGTCTCATAACCCGCTGGGCCGCCGATTTACCCTGGCCGGGTTGCCGGAGCTTCGATGGTTGAGCCTGCGCGACACGCAAACCACGCAATTGCCACCGGGTTTGTTCGAGCGCACCTTGCTGGTTGCCGTTGATTTGCGGGATAACCGGATCAGGCACATTCCAGAGTATTTCTACCAGCTGCCCGTGTGGCGCCGGCGGCGGATCCGGCTGAATGCAAACCCTTTGGACGAAGCCCAGACGCTGCGCTTGCAGGCCTCGTTGAGGAGTGATGTTCCGATTGCGGATGAAGAGCATCTACTGCTGCGGCTTGATCGTGCCCGTGAGGTATGGGGCGATGCAGTGCTGCCAGAGCACCGAGGCCTGCTGCTTGCCGCCTGGGACTCACTGGAGGCAGGGCAAAATACAGAGCGTTTTTACCGTGTCCTTGCCCAGCTGTTGTTGTCCCAGGACTTCCGGGTCAACGCGCGAGCACTGGGTAATCGGGTAATGGCGCTGTTGCAGGCGATGGCCATGACACCTGCACTGCGAGAGCGCTTGCTGACGGTCGCCAATGATGAGTGGGGCTGCCAGGATGGCGCGACCTGGTGTCTGAGCAACCTGGAGCTGAATGTACTGGTCTGGCGGGCGGAAGAGTCGCCTCAAGGCCAGGCCGAGCGTGCCTTGCTCAACCTGGGGCGCCGGATGTGGCGGCAAGATGCTGTCGATCGCTTCGCGGCCAGGGTGGTCTGGGAACGGGGGCGGGAAGCAGAGGGCAGTGAAGTGGGGCTGGCTTTCAGGGTTGGGCTGCGTGAGCGCCTCGACTTGCCCGTCGAGGTCGGGAGCATGAGCTTTCATGGCATTGCGGATGTAACCGAAGCAGACCTGGCCGAGGCTGAGGCGGCAGTGCGACAAGGAGAAACGGAGGGGGAAGTTGCCCGCTCCCTGGTGGATCGGGAATTCTGGCAGCGGCACCTTGAACGCGCCCATTCAGAACGCTTCGCGGAGGTCGACCTGCCGTTCAGGCGCCAGCTCGATACCGTGCTTGATGATGAATCACTTACCGACGAGGCCAGGCTCGAACAGGTGGATGCAATTGGCGATGCGCGACGTGCTGCACGCAGGGGCCTGATGCTGGACATGACCATTCGCGCCATGGAAGTGGGGCCAGAAGACCCTGGCATTCATGTGCGTTGACGACCGTTCAGGACAACGTGTTGCCTGCCGCTGTGCAAAGCGGCTTTGGGCTATGCTCAGTCAAGGTGACAGTGGCTTTGCCCGCGCTGTCGCCTTGGCTTCAGAAAGCTTGGTAATCGGCAGTTACTTTTCCACGGCCCGTTCTTGAGTGAAGTGGTTTAGGCTCCATGTCGGATTTTTCTCCGTGATCTGTAGTCATTGGTATATCGAGACAATAAGGAGATACGCATGCTCGTCCGGTCACTGACTCTCGCTACCTTGCTAGCTGTTGCCGGCCCCTTGTTTGCCGCAGACAGTGATGCACCCTTGGCCAAGGAGCTGGGCAAGGCCAGGCCATTGGTGGTGATTGCCCCGAGCACTGCCGACCCGACCTTGCGCGGGTTGAACAAGGCACTGGAAGACCCGGCCACCCAGGCCGCCTTCAAAGAGCGCAACCTGGTGCTCTACAGCGTCGCCAACATGATGGGCAAGCGCGAGGACAAAAACCTCGAACAGCAGACCACCATGGCCCTGATCCGCGAGCTCAAGCTGGGCGCGAGCAAGGGCACCAAGGTGATTCTGGTGGGCAAGGACGGCGAACGGCACATGCTCAAGGATGACGAAAGCGGTGAAGCTATCGATCCGCAGGCGATTTTCAAGGCGGTCGATGAATTGCCCGCCAGCGAAAAGGCGGTGACCGCACCCGAACCGGTGGCCGCGGCGCCGGAAGCCAAGGCCAAGGACAGCAAACCGGCCAGGCCAGCCAAACCGGCCGCCCCACCCAAACCGCTGGAAGACTGAACACGCGTCCTGGCCCCAAGGTAGCTTGGGGCCCGTTACCGGGCGTTGTGTATCCCACTGTATCTGCCCGCGCTGCAGACCCACTCCCATACAAAAGCGCGCCTGGCGCGATACATTCACGACAAACCGCAACGGCCTAATGGCTCCACTTTCCAACCACAGTGGAGCTGCATCATGACTCAAGCAAAAAACACCCTCGGCCTGCTCGGCGCCGCCCTGATCGGCAGCATGGCATTGACCAGCAGTGCGTTTGCCGTGGAACCGCTGGCACAAGGTTACCAACTGGCTTCGGCCAAGGTGGCCGGCGAGGGCAAGTGTGGCGAAGGCAAATGCGGCGGCAGCGGCAAGGCCACGCAGAGCGAAGGCAAATGCGGTGAGGGCAAGTGTGGTGCCAGCGCCAAGGCCGGGGCTGAAGGCAAGTGCGGCGAAGGCAAGTGCGGCGACGCTTCGTTCGCCAAGACCGACAGCAACCACGATGGCAAGGTCTCGCGGGATGAGTTTCTGGCGGTGGCCAAGGACCGTGCCGGCGACTTCGACAAGATCGACAGCAACCATGACGGCTTCATCTCCGAGCAAGAAGCGGCGGACCACCTGAAGGCGATCTATCAAGCCAATGGCAAGGCCATGCCCGAGGGGCTGTTCAGCCACCTGGCTGGCAAATCCTGACCCTTACCCTTTGAAGTGACGCAACGCCCCTCCTGCTGGTCAGGCGGGGCGTTGTGCCTGTTGGAGACCTGTTTATGCGTGCTGCGACGTTGAACACCGGGCTTGGCTTGCGCCGTGGCCTGCTGCCGGAACTGCTGGCGATGGACGCTGGTGCAGTGGACTTTCTTGAATGCGCGCCGGAAAACTGGATAGCGGTTGGCGGCGCCTACGGCAAGGGCCTGGCCCAGTTGGCCGAGCGCTTTCCCATAACTTGCCACGGGCTGTCGTTGTCGCTGGGCGGCAGTGAGCCACTCGACCTGCATTTTCTCGACCAGACCCGCCATTTTCTCGATCGCCACCAGGTGCGCATGTACAGTGAGCACTTGAGCTATTGCAGTGACGACGGGCACCTGTACGACCTGATGCCCATACCGTTTACAGACGAAGCCGTGCACCATGTGGCTGCGCGCATACGCCAGGCGCAGGAGCAATTGGGCCGGCGTATTGCGGTGGAAAACATCAGCTACTACGCCGCGCCTTATCAGGCGATGAGCGAGCTTGATTTTATCCGGGCGGTACTCGATGAAGCCGATTGCGACTTGCTGCTGGACGTCAACAACGTTTTCGTCAATGCCTGCAACCACGGCTACGAAGCCCGGGCCTTTCTTGAAGGCTTGCCCCAGGCACGGGTGACCGGCATGCACATAGCCGGCCATTACGATGAAGCACCGGACCTGAAGGTCGACACCCATGGGGCGCCGGTCAAGGAAGATGTGTGGGCGCTGTACACCCTCGCTTGTGTGCGCTTTGGCGTGCAGCCGACCGTGCTCGAACGGGATTTCAACTATCCCCCGCTGGCCGAACTGTTGGCCGAGACGGCGCGTATCCGCAGCGTGCAACTGGCGTCGGGAGGGCGGCGTGATGAATGAGACGTTGCGCGAGCAGCAATACACCTTGGCCCGTCACGTGCGCGACCCGCAACGCACCGCACCGCCGCCGGGCGTGGAGGCGCGACGCCTGAAGGTTTACCGCGAGTTGTTCTATGGCGCTATCGAGGGCCTCCTGGCGGGCAGCTTCCCGGTGATGCGTCAGGCGTTGGGTGAACAGCGTTGGCATGCCCGTGTGCGAGATTTCTATGCCAACTACCGTAGCCAGACGCCCTTGTTTACCGAGATTGCCGAAGCGTTTGTCGATTACCTGCAAGGCGTCGAGCTGGATGCGCCCTGGCAATTGGAGCTGGCGCACTATGAGTGGGTCGAGGCGCAGTTGTACTTGAGCGATGCCGAGGACCCGGCCCATGACCCGGCGGGCGATTTGCTGGAGGAAGTGCCGTTGTTGTCCTGTGTGGCGCGGGTGCTGGCTTATGAGTGGCCGGTGGAGCGCATCGGGGTGGATTATCAGCCAACGGTTGCGCCCGAGGCGCCGACGTTGCTGCTGGTGTATCGCGATGCTGCGTTGACGGTGCGCTTTGCGCGCCTGGCCCCGATGGCTTATCGGTTGCTGGCGCTGGAGCAGGGTACCGGGCGGGCGCGGCTGGAGGCGCTGGGAGGGGATGTGCAGCAGGGGCTGGCATTGCTGGAGGGGTTGCGCGAACGGGGTGTCATTGTCGGAACAGTTTGAGGGCCTTGGGGGCGCTTTGCGCCCCATCGCCGGCAAGCCAGCTCCCACAGGCTCGGTGCAAGCTGCTCTTTGTGGGAGCTGGCTTGCCGGCGATGGGCTGCAAAGCAGCCCCGGCGATATCACTTGTTGAAGCGCATCCGCAGCCAATGATCCAGGCTCAACCGCCCAGCCCCTTTGAGCAGCAGCGGCAGCAACGCCACCAGATAAATCAGCGGCAACTTGAAGTTGCCAAAGCCCTGGTCAGTAATGGCATACCCCTGTGCCAACTCTGCCAGGCTAGACCAGTGCGCCGGCCAATGCACCGCAGCAATTGCCACCACAGTCACCACCATCAGCCCCAGCGATGCCAGCCGCGTCCCCAGACCCAGCAACAGCAGCAACGGCAGCACCAGCTCGGCCCACATCGACAGCTGCCAGTTCAGCGCGGCGGGCAGCTGGTTGAAGGGGAACGGAAAGCTGCCTTGCAGGTCGGCGAACCAGTTGTTGCCATTGAACTTCTCAAGGCCGGATTCAAAAAACTCCCAAGCCAGGAACAGCCGCAGCGGCAGGTCGGCGCTCCAGGTGCCGACGCGGTCGAAGGTGGTCAAAGTAAGTACTTTCATCAAGGGGCTCCCAGGATCAGGTTATGTGGCTGGGAGTGTGTGGGGGTGGGGTATCCGCAGTGTGTCGGGGGTGATGGGGTTGTGTATCGGTTTGTACCGAAGCCTCAGGCGACACCCGCCCCCACCAAAGCCAGTCATTTCAGTTCGATCTGCGCGCACAATCCGCCACGTTCTCGGTTGCTCAAGGTCAGCCGGCCCCCCATGGCCTGGATCAACTGGTGGGCAATGGCCAACCCCAGCCCGGTACCCCCCGTACTGCGATTGCGTGAACCCTCTACCCGGTAGAACGGCTTGAGTACTTCGTCCAGTTCGGCGCCGGGAATCCCCGGCCCGTTGTCGAGCACACGGATTACGGTCGTGCCGCCCTCGCGGCACACTTCCAGTTCGGCGGCGCCGGCAAACTTGAGGGCGTTGTCCACCAGGTTCACCAGCACCCGGCGCAGTGCATGCGGGCGGGTTTCCAGCAGGCTGCCAGTGCTGCCGTGGCGCTCGACCTGGGCACCGCTGTCCTGGTAGTCGAACACCAGGCTATCAAGGAAGGCATCGAGGTTGACCCGGCAGGGTGCTTCGGTGCTGGTGTCCATGCTGCGGGCATAGGCTACGCCTTCGCGCACCAGGTGCTCCATTTCACCCAGGTCGCTCCACAGCTTGTCTTTCTCGATCCCGTCGTCCATCACTTCAACGCGCAGTTTCATGCGTGTGATCGGCGTTTGCAGGTCGTGAGAAATGGCTGCCAGCAGTTGCATGCGCTCCTTGAGGTGGGCGGCGATGCGTGCCTGCAAGGCGTTGAAGGCCACGGCGGCGTACTTCACCTCGCGCGGGCCGCTTTCATCCAGTTGCACACCGGGTTTGTCCGGGTCGAGGTTGTCCACGGCGTGGGCTAGGCGGGTGAGGGGACCGATGGCCAGGCGCACTGCCAGCCAGGTGCACAGCAGCAGCACGGCCAGCTGAATCAGCAATACCACGGGCAACCAGCGGGCCACCGGGACCGGCGACGGGGTCACGTCGATGGTCAGGGGCGCACCGTCGGCCAGGCTCAGGTGCGCCTGGAAGTGCGCATTCGGCCCGGGTATTTCCTGGAAGGTCAGGCGGTAGTCGCTGCCAATGGCCTTCACGATCGACTCGGCGGCCATGGGCGGGTCGCTGCTGGGCATCGCCTCGCCTGTCAGGCCGTGGTCCAGGCGGTAGCGGTAGGTACGCCGCTCCAGGCGTGGCAGCCACGCGGCACGTTCGGCTGCGGGCAGGCGGTCGAGGATGGCGACCGACGTGGCCACATCCTGTTCCAGGTTGGTGAGCATCATCGAGCGACTGCTGATGTAGCGCTCGTAGGCCTGCAAGCCGAACGAAAGGCCGTACGCCAGCACAAGGCCGGTGAAGAAGATCAGCGCCAGGCGTGATGCCAGGGTGCGTGGCCACTTCATGACGGCGACTCGAGCAGTTGCACGGGCAACGAGAACACATAGCCCTCGCTGCGCACGGTCTTGATGCAGCTGGGCTCGCGGGCGTCGTCGCCCAGGCGCTGGCGCAGGCGGCTGACCAGCAGGTCGATGGAGCGGTCGAAGATGTCGGCCTCGCGGCCTTGGGTCAGGTTGAGCAACTGTTCGCGGCTGAGTACCCGCTGAGGGTGGTCGAGGAACACCCGCAGCAGGCGGTACTCGGCGCCGCTAAGGGCCACCAGGGTGCCTTCGCTGTCGAGCAGGTGGCGCGCGGTGGTGTCCAGGCGCCACTGGCCGAAACCCAGCAGGCGGCTGCTTTCACTGATGGTGAGGTTGGGCGGCAGCATGCGCGTGCGGCGCAGCACGGCGTTGATGCGGGCGAGCAGCTCGCGGGCGGAGAACGGTTTGGTCAGGTAGTCGTCGGCGCCCATTTCCAGGCCGATGATGCGGTCGGTTTCGTCGTTGCGTGCGGTGAGCATCAATACCGGGGTGTTGCGGTGCTTGCCGGCGCGCAACTCGCGGCACAGCAGCAGCCCGTCGTCACCGGGCATCATGATGTCGAGCACGATCAGGTCGACGCTGTTGGCTTCCAGAAAGGCGCGCATCTGCCGGCCGTCGGCGACGATGCTGGTGCGCAGGCCGTTCTTCTTCAGGTAGTTGCCGACCAGTTCGCGGATCTCGCGGTCGTCGTCGACGATCAGGATGTGATCGACGTGTTCCATGCGCAGCGTTCCTGTGTAAAGGGGGATGGGCGCAGTGTACCGAGCGCGTTCGCGCTTGCCTGCCGGGTTTTGTATTGCAGTGTA
The DNA here is from genome assembly GCF_002992185.1 of Pseudomonas sp. LLC-1. Lineage (NCBI taxonomy): Bacteria > Pseudomonadati > Pseudomonadota > Gammaproteobacteria > Pseudomonadales > Pseudomonadaceae > Pseudomonas > Pseudomonas sp. LLC-1. The sequence continues at coordinate 171,925 of NZ_LUVY01000019.1, forward strand.
TCTGGGCTTTGTACAGATACAGCAGGAAGCACATCACAGCCTCGGACGACACATACGGGATACCTGACAGGCGTGAAATGGCTCTCGACCGGGAAGCACAACTTCCCATACCCAAGTGTTACTCAGGAGAGATGCCATGAACGTCAAGACCTTCGCCAGCGCCAGCCTGTTCGCCGTGCTCAGCTTCGGCGCTATCGCCGCCCAGGCCGCCACCGCGCCCATGGGCGATGCCGGTGCCATGCAGTACCGCTACGGTGACCACCTGGATGTGAAGAAAGTACTGTCGGTGCAGGATGACCAGAGCAACGCCTGCGGCCTGGTGAACACCCGCATGGACTACCTCGACTCCAAGGGCCAGCAGCAAAGCGTGCAGTACCGCACCTACGCCACCGGCGGTTGCCATGAGAATTGATCGCCGCCTGATGCTGAAGGTGGGGGGTATTGCCCTGGCACTGACGGGGCTTGGCCTGGCCGGGCACCTGATGGCCCGCGACAGCTACGGTGCGATGCCGTCGCTGTCGGGGGCCAGCCAGTGGATCAACTCGACACCGCTGGATGGGCCGACGCTCAAGGGCAAGGTGGTGCTGGTGGACTTCTGGACCTGGGACTGCATCAACTGCCAGCGCAGCCTGCCGCATGTGAACGACTGGGCGCGGCGCTATGCCGACCAGGGGCTGGTGGTGGTGGGCGTGCATACGCCGGAGTACGACTACGAGCATGATGTGGGCACCTTGCGGGACAAGGTGGCCGGGCTGGGGATCGGTTATCCGGTGGCGGTGGACAACGATTACAACGTGTGGAATGCCTGGGGCAACCAGTTCTGGCCGGCGCATTACTTTGTCGACCGCAAGGGGCAGGTGCGCCATGTGCACTTTGGCGAAGGGGATTATGGGGGGCAGGAACAGGTGATACAGGCTTTGCTGGATGAGAAAGGATGACTGGATTGCATGGCCTGTGGGAGCGGCCTTGTGTCGCGAAAGGGCCGCGAAGCGGCCCCAGAAAATTGTGCATTATCGCTAAAATCCGGGGCTGCTTTGCAGCCCTTTCGCGACACAAGGCCGCTTCCACAGATACTGCGCAAGGTTTCAGAGCTTGCCGCTGCAACCATCAGGTAAAGCTGGCGAAATGCGCCTGCATCCGCGCCGCATCCGCCTGGCGCCCGCTGAACAGCTCGAACGCCTTCACCGCCTGGAACACCGCCATGTTGCTGCCATCCAGCGTGCGGCATCCCAGCACCCGGGCCGCGCGCAGCAGTTCGGTTTCCAGCGGGAAGTAGATGATCTCAGCCACCCACAAGCGCGCATGCAACAGTTCGACCGGCAGTGGTGTACCCGGCAGTTTGGCCATGCCCACCGGCGTGGTATTGACCAGTCCGTCTGCCTCGGCCAAAGCCGTGGCCAGGTCGCTGCCAACCACGGCGCGCCCTGCGCCGAAATGGGCATTCAGGTTGTCCACCAGTGCCTGCGCACGGGCCGCGTCCACTTCGAACAGCACCAGCCGCTCGACCCCTTCACCCAGCAGGGCATGGGCCACCGCCGAACCGGCGCCGCCGGCACCCATCTGCACCACCTGGCGGCGTGCCACGTCGGGCAGGCCACGGCGCAAGCCTTCGGCAAAGCCCAGGCAGTCGGTGTTGTGGCCGACCCGTTTGCCGTCCTTGAGCACCACGGTATTCACCGCGCCGATGCCACGGGCTTCGTCCGACAGCTCGTCGAGCAGTGGCAGAATCGCCTGTTTGAACGGGTAGGTGATGTTGAGCCCGGTGAAGCCGGTGTGCTGCGCGGCATCGAGCAGGCCGGGCAGGGCGCTGTCGTCCAGCTGCAACTGGTCGGCGTCGATCAGCCGGTACAAGTAGCGTAACGCCTGGGCATCACCTTCGTGTTCGTGCAGGGCAGGGGTACGCGACAGCTGGATGCCACGGCCGATCAGGCCGGCGAGGATGGCGTGCTGGCTCATGCCGTGCGCTCCTGGAACAGTTCGGCGAAGTGGCTGAGGGCCATGCGGTAGCCATGGCTGCCCAGGCCGCAGATGACACCGACGGCGATGGACGATACGAACGACAGGTGACGGAACGGCTCGCGCTTGTGCACGTTGGACAAGTGCACTTCGATGACCGGCAGTTCGCTGGCCACCAGGGCGTCGCGGATGGCCACCGAGGTGTGGGTCCAGGCGCCGGGGTTGATCACGATACCGGCACAGCGGTTGCGGGCGGCGTGAATCCAGTCGATCAGTTCGCCTTCGTGGTTGGTTTGCCGGAATTCGAGTTCCAGGCCGTGGGCATGGGCAGTATCGGCACAGCTTTGCGCCAGGTCCGCAAGGGTTTCGTGGCCATATTGGGCAGGCTCGCGGGTGCCCAGCATGTTCAGGTTAGGGCCGTTGAGCACAAGAATAAGGGGCTTCATGACGGGCATCGCTTTGTTGTTGTTGGATGCGCGTAGTTTTGTACTGACTGGTTAGTTCCGTCAATTGGGCGAGACCGTCGCACCGGGAAAGTGGGCGATTATCGAACGCAGCCAAACCTTACAAAATTGTAATGTTCCCGACACCGCCTCGATAAGCACGGCTTTTTACAGTCCCTCGCCTACACGCGTCGACGAGGACTTGTTCGTGCCCATCCCCCGCAAGATCGCCTTGCTCTGCCTGTTGCTGGCCAGCGCCACCAGCGCCCAGGCCAGCCAGAGCCTGAGCCTGCCCCAGGCGCTTGCCGCCGCCTTTGCCCAGAACCCGGAACTGGCCGCCGCCGGCCGCGAAGTCGGCATTGCCGACGGCGAGCGGCGCCAGGCAGGGTTGATCCCAAACCCTGAGTTGTCCTGGGAGGTCGAGGACACTCGCCGCGACACCAGCACCACCACCGTCACCCTCAGCCAGCCGCTGGAACTGGGCGGCAAGCGCGGCGCACGTATTGCGGTGGCCGGTGCCGGCCAGGCCATTGCCCAACTCGACCTGGAGCGCCAGCGCAATGGCCTGCGGGCTGATGTGGTGCAGGCCTTCCATGCTGCCTTGCGGGCGCAGACCGCGCTGGAACTGGCGCAGCAGTCGCAGGCATTGACCGAGCGCGGGCTGCGGGTGGTACAGGGGCGGGTCACTGCCGGCCAGTCATCACCCGTAGAGGCCACCCGTGCCCAGGTGCAACTGGCCCAGGCCCAGGCCGAAGTGCGGCGCGCGCAAACCCAGCGCGGCGTGGCCTACCAGGCCTTGGCACGCCTGACCGGCAGCCCGCTGGCAGGTTTCGACCAGTTGCAGGCCGCCAACCTTTCACCTGGCGTTGCCCCCAGGGCCGACACCTTGCTCGACCAGGTCGAGCAAACGGTCGAATGGCGCCTGGCCACCGCCCAGGTCGAGCGTGGTGAAGCCGCCTTGGGATCGGAAAAGGCCCAGCGCATTCCCAACCTCACCGTCAGCCTCGGCAGCCAGTACAGCCGCGAGGACCGCGAACGCGTCAACGTGGTCGGTCTGTCGATGCCCTTGCCATTGTTCGACCGCAACCAGGGCAACGTGATGTCAGCCGCGCGCCGTGCCGACCAGGCGCGTGACTTGCGTAACGCCGTGGAGCTGCGCCTGCGCAGTGAAACCCGTAGCGCTGTCAGCCAGTGGCACACGGCTATGCAGGAGGTGGACGCCTACGACCGCACCATTCTGCCGGCTGCGCAGCAGGCCGTGGACACCGCCACCCGTGGCTTCGAGATGGGCAAGTTCGCCTTCCTCGATGTGCTTGACGCCCAGCGCACGCTGATCGAGGCACGCGGGCTGTACCTCGAAGCACTGGCCTCGGCGACCGATGCACGGGCGCAGGTCGAGCGGATCTATGGCGACCTCGATGGCCTGAGCACCCCCTTGAACAGCAGGAGCAACAATGACTAACCCACGCAAGATAGCCCTTCTGGTTGCCGCCATGGCCGCGCTCGGCCTGGGCGGCCTGGCCTGGACCGGCAACCTCGGCCAGGCGTCGAAAACGGAAGCCCGGCACGATGACCACGGCGAAGACGACCACGGCCATGGCACCGAGAAAGCCGGCGAAGGCCACGAAGAGGAGGGCCACGGCGAAGAAGAGGGCCAGTTGCACCTGTCCATCACCCAGATCGAGGCCGCCGGTGTGCAGTTGGCTACCGCCGGCCCTCGGGCACTGGGTACCGCTATCAGTTTTCCGGGGGAAATCCGCTTCGACGAAGACCGTACGGCTCACGTGGTGCCGCGTGTACCCGGCGTGGTCGAGGCGGTGCAAGCCGAGCTGGGCCAGGCGGTCAAGCGCGGCCAGGTACTGGCGGTGATCGCCAGCCAGCAGATTTCGGACCTGCGCAGCGAGCAGCAGGCCGCCCAGCGCCGGTTGGAACTGGCGCGCTTGACCTTCCAGCGCGAACAGCAGCTGTGGCAGGAACGCATCAGTGCCGAACAGGATTACCTGCAGGCACGCCAGGCGTTGCAGGAGGCCGAGATCGCCTTGGCCAACGCCCGGCAGAAGGTCGCCGCGGTGGGCCCGGCTGGCGCTGGCAACCGCTATGAGCTGCGCGCCCCGTTCGATGCGGTGGTGGTGGAAAAGCACCTGACCGTGGGCGAAGTGGTCGACGAGACCAGCAATGCGTTCACGTTGTCTGACCTGAGCCGGGTGTGGGCTACCTTCGCCGTGGCCCCGCGTGACCTGGACAAGGTGGTGACCGGCCGCAATGTCACGGTCAGCGCACCGGACCTGGGCGCCCAGGTCGAGGGCAAGGTCAACTACGTTGGCAGCCTGCTTGGCGAGCAGAACCGTGCCGCTACCGTGCGTGCCACCCTGGCCAACCCCAACGGCGCCTGGCGCCCCGGGTTGTTCGTCAATGTGGCTGTCAGCGTCGAACGCTTCAATGCTGCTGTCGCGGTGCCGGAAAACGCCCTGCAAACCTGGGAAGAGCAAACCGTTGTGTTTGCCCGCACTGAAGAAGGTTTCGAGGCTCGCCCGGTGAAAACCGGCCGGCGCGACGCTGGCCAGGTAGAAATCACTGACGGTCTTGCCGCCGGTACCCAGGTGGCCGCCGCCGGCAGCTTTGTCCTCAAGTCGGAACTGGGCAAAGGCTCGGCCGAGCACAGCCACTGATCACGGGGACGCCTGCATGTTCGAACGCCTGATCCAATTCGCCATCGAGCAGCGCCTGGTGGTGATGCTGGCCGTGGTCCTGATGGCCGCGGTGGGTATCCACAGCTACCAGAAACTGCCGATCGACGCTGTACCGGACATCACCAACGTCCAGGTGCAGATCAACACCGCCGCCCCCGGCTACTCGCCGCTGGAAACCGAGCAGCGCATTACCTTTGCCATCGAGACGGCCATGGCGGGCCTGCCAGGGCTGAAGCAGACCCGCTCGCTGTCGCGCTCGGGCCTGTCGCAGGTCACGGTCATTTTCGATGACGGCACCGACCTGTTCTTCGCCCGCCAGCTGGTCAACGAGCGCCTGCAAGTGGCCCGCGAGCAGTTGCCCGAAGGGATCGAAGCAGGCATGGGGCCGATTTCCACCGGCTTGGGCGAGATCTTCCTGTGGACCGTGGAAGCCGAACAGGGCGCCCTGAAGGAGGACGGCACGCCCTATACGCCGACCGACCTGCGGGTGATCCAGGACTGGATCATCAAGCCGCAGCTGCGCAATGTGCCGGGGGTGGCCGAAGTGAACAGCATCGGCGGCCACGCCAAGCAGTATCTGATTGCGCCGGAGCCCAAGCGGTTGGCGGCCTACAAGCTTACCCTCAACGACCTGATCGGCGCGCTGGAGCGCAACAACGCCAACGTGGGTGCCGGTTACATCGAGCGCAATGGCGAGCAGTTGCTGATCCGGGCGCCGGGCCAGGTGGCCTCGGCCGAAGACATCGCCAATATCGTCATATCCAGCGTGGACGGCACGCCGATCCGCGTCAGCCATGTGGCCGAGGTTGGCCTGGGTGAAGAGTTGCGTTCGGGCGCGGCCACCGAAAACGGCCGTGAAGTGGTGTTGGGCACGGTGTTCATGCTGATCGGTGAAAACAGCCGCACAGTGTCCCAGGCAGTTGCCGCCAAACTGGTCGAGATCAACCGCAACCTGCCCAAGGGCGTGGTGGCGGTGACGGTGTACGACCGCACCAACCTGGTGGAAAAAGCCATCGCCACGGTAAAGAAGAACCTGGTCGAAGGCGCCATTCTGGTCATCGCCGTGCTGTTCCTGTTCCTGGGCAACATCCGCGCTGCGCTGATCACCGCCATGGTCATCCCGCTGTCGATGCTGTTCACCTTCACCGGCATGTTCAGCAACAAGGTCAGCGCCAACCTGATGAGCCTGGGCGCGCTGGACTTCGGCATCATCGTCGATGGCGCCGTGGTGATCGTGGAAAACGCCATCCGCCGCCTGGCCCACGCCCAGCAACGCCATGGCCGCATGCTGACCCGCAGCGAGCGCTTCCATGAGGTGTTTGCCGCCGCCCGCGAAGCGCGCCGGCCGCTGATCTACGGGCAACTGATCATCATGGTGGTTTACTTGCCGATCTTTGCCCTGACCGGGGTCGAGGGCAAGATGTTCCACCCCATGGCCTTTACCGTGGTCATGGCCCTGCTGGGTGCGATGATTCTCTCGGTCACCTTTGTGCCGGCGGCCATCGCCCTGTTCGTCACCGGCAAGGTCAAGGAAGAAGAAGGCCTGGTGATGCGCACGGCGCGCCAGCGCTATGCCCCGGTGCTGGCCTGGGTGCTGGGCCGGCGCAAGCTGGCGTTTACCGCAGCGGCCACTCTGGTGCTGTTGTCCGGTGTAATGGCCAGCCGCATGGGCAGCGAGTTCATCCCCAGCCTCAGCGAGGGCGACTTTGCCTTGCAGGCCCTGCGCGTGCCGGGTACCAGCCTGTCGCAGTCGGTGGACATGCAACAGCGCCTGGAGCGGGCGATCATCGCCCAGGTGCCGGAAGTGGAGCGGGTGTTTGCCCGCACCGGCACCGCCGAGATCGCCTCCGATCCGATGCCACCGAACATTTCCGACGCCTACGTGATGTTGCGCCCGCGCGAGCAGTGGGTGGACCCGGGCAAGCCGCGTAACGAGCTGATTGCCGAAGTACAACGTGCGGCGGCCAGCGTACCGGGCAGCAACTACGAGCTGTCGCAGCCGATCCAGTTGCGCTTCAACGAGCTGATTTCCGGGGTGCGCAGCGATGTGGCGGTAAAGCTGTTCGGAGACGACATGGACGTGCTCAACCGCACCGCCGCGCAAATCGCCAGCAGCCTGCAGCGCGTGCCGGGCGCGTCTGAGGTGAAGGTTGAGCAGACCACCGGCCTGCCCGTGCTGACCATCGACATCGACCGTGACAAGGCCGCCCGCCATGGCCTGAACGTGGGTGACGTGCAGGACGCCATCGCCATCGCCGTAGGGGGGCGCACGGCAGGTACGCTGTATGAAGGTGACCGCCGCTTCGACATGGTGGTGCGCCTGCCCGAAACCTTGCGCACCGATGTGGACGGGTTGGGCAGCCTGCTGATTCCGGTGCCGGCCAGTGCCACAGCCGGTGCTGCGCAAATCGGCTTTATTCCGCTGTCGCAGGTGGCCACGCTGAACCTGCAGCTGGGGCCGAACCAGGTCAGCCGCGAGGATGGCAAGCGCGTGGTGGTGGTCAGTGCCAACGTGCGTGGGCGTGACCTGGGCTCGTTTGTCGAAGAGGCTGAACAGACGCTCATTGGCCAGGTTCAGATCCCGCCGGGCTACTGGACGCGCTGGGGTGGCCAGTTCGAGCAGCTGCAGTCGGCGGCCGAGCGCTTGCAGGTGGTGGTGCCGGTGGCTTTGCTGCTGGTCATGGCGCTGTTGCTGATGATGTTCAACAACCTCAGGGATGGCCTGCTGGTGTTCACCGGCATCCCGTTTGCCTTGACCGGCGGGGTGCTGGCGCTGTGGTTGCGGGACATTCCGCTGTCCATCTCGGCGGGTGTGGGGTTCATTGCGCTGTCAGGCGTGGCAGTGCTCAACGGGCTGGTGATGATTGCCTTTATCCGTGGGTTGCGCGAAGAAGGGCGTACCCTGCGAGCGGCCGTGGAAGAGGGCGCGCTGACGCGCTTGCGGCCAGTCTTGATGACCGCGCTGGTGGCGTCGCTGGGGTTCATTCCGATGGCCTTGGCGACCGGGACCGGGGCGGAGGTTCAGCGGCCGCTGGCGACGGTGGTGATTGGCGGGATTCTGTCTTCGACTGCGCTGACGTTGCTGGTGTTGCCGGCGTTGTATCAGTGGGCGTATCGGCGTGAAGAGGTGCAAGAAGGCTGAAAGTTTGGGGCCGCACAGCGGCCCCAAAGATCTCAAACGGTACTACGGGCTCCAGGCTGCACGCGGTCGGCTCCCACTTCATCATGCAACGAAATCCGCGAAGTCTCCGGCAACGCCAACCCCCCCACCAACGCCACCAGCGCAATCACCACCAGGTAAAACGCCGGTGCCAGGCTGCTGCCGGTCTGCCCGATCAGCCAGGTTGCCACCAGCGGCGCGGTACCGCCAAACAGCGTATAGGCCACGTTGTAGGTAATCGCCGAAGCGGTATAGCGGGTGCGCGTTGGAAAGCTCTCCGACAGCAACGCCGCCGTGACCACACCACTGCACAACGCCCCCACCGCAAGCAAAATCACTCCGATCAGCGCGCCGGACATCGAGCCCGAGCTGGCCAGCCAGTACGCCGGGAACACGCACAGCATTACCCACAGGCAGGTAAAACCAATGGTCTTGCGCCGCCCCACACGGTCCGAGAACGCCCCGGCCAGTGGGCAGCCGACGGCGGCGAACAGCAACGCCACGGTGGTCACCAGCAGCGATTGCGCGCGGGTCAGGTTGCCCACCAGTTGCAGGTAGGTGGCGAAGTAGGTGGTGAACATGTAGAACGACAGCGCAGTCAACGAAATGAATGCCCCCAGGTTGCGAATGGCCCGGCCATGATTGCGCAGGGTTTCCTTGAGCGGCGAATGCTCGTGCGCTTTGCCTTGGGCGATGGCTTCACGGAACGCCGGGGTTTCTTCCATGCGCCAGCGCAGGTACAGGCCGACCAGCCCCAGCGGTGCAGCGATCAGGAACGGAATGCGCCAGCCCCAGGCATTCATCGCCTCGCTCGACAGGCTGGCCTCCAGGCCATAGGCAATGACCGCTGCACAGGCAAAGGCGGAAAAGGTCGAGACCGGCACGAAGCTGCCATAGAAGGCGCGCTTGTCGTTGGGCGCATGCTCCATCAGGTAGGCGCAGGCCCCGGCATATTCACCGCCGGCAGAAAAACCCTGCAGGCAGCGCGCCAAGGTCAGCAACGCAGGGGCGGCCAAGCCGATGCTGGCGTAGGTCGGCAGCAGGCCGATCAGGGTGGTGGAGCCTGCCATCAGCAGAATGGTCAACGACAGGATGCGCTTGCGCCCCAGGCGGTCGCCCAGCGCGCCGAACACGATCCCGCCCAGCGGGCGCAGGGCAAAGGCCACGGCAAATACTGCAAAGGTCTTGAGCAAGGCCACGCTGGCGTCTTCGCTGGCAAAGAACTGGCTGGCGATCAAGGTGGCGAGAAAGCCATAGACGGCGAAGTCGAACCACTCGACGAAATTGCCGATGGCCGAGGCGGCGATCACCCTGCGCAGGGTGGCGGGGGATACCTCATGAGGTGCGGACATGCGAGTGCTCTCCGGTTCCATTGGCAGGCATGATGAAGGTGGCGCGGTCGGGCCGCGCCCTCATTGTTGTGCTTGCCAGTAGATCGCCGGGCGCTGGAGCGTGCTTTGTCGAGGGCGACCTCGGGATACCTGAATCAACCGCTGTGGCGGTTTACAGCCGGCCTACTTTCCAGGGGGCGTATTCCAGCTCGCTGTAACCCTTGGCCTGGCCGTGCGCGTCGGTGCTGAAGCCCGGTAGCTGGCTCACATCAAGCGCCATGCAGCGGCTGTTGAGTTCGGCCTGCAGCTTGCCATCGAGGCGGAAGTCGTCCGGCCGGTTCGGGTGGGGATAAATCTGCACCAGGCACCCTTGGACTTTGCCTTGTGCATTGGCTTCATAGTAGAGCGAGGCTCTGCCAATGCTGTTTACCGGCTGGTCGCGCAGCAGGTGCTGCCAGAAGAACTCACGTTGAGCATTGGCCTGGCGCCGTGGGGTATCCGGTGCCTGGGCGGCAGCGGGCAGGACCACGAACATCGGCGCACGTACTTCTACTGTACCGTCCTCATCGCGCAGCGACTTCGGCACCACGGGGTAGATGGTCTTCCAGCATTGCGCCTCGACCATGCTGGCCAACGCCTTGAAGTCCGAGCGGACCAGGTCGGCAGGCAATACCGTTTCGTACCTCATCGGCGCCTTGCTGGCTTTGCAGCTGACGGGCGCCGAGTTCTGGTCGAGTTTGACGTCCAGCATGACCACGCCAATCTGCTTGCCCGTGTCGGCGGTGGCAATGCCCAGTTTCAGGACTTGCTGCATGTCGCTGACGAATGTCTTGCGCGCCTGTTTATCTTCTTCGGAGGCAGGCCGGTTCTGGCAACCCGATAAGGCGATGAGTGCGGTGGCCGCGATTACCGGAGACAACGATCTGAACACAGAAACTTCCTTGATGTGAGAAAGCCGGCCTACATGCCGGCGGTAATGAGAGCCAATATTATTCGAAATGCTTGAGGGTTTTGTGTGGTTTGTATGGAGAAATGTGGAGCAGCTGTCTTGCACAAAACCTGAAGCTGGCGCGATCACTGTGGGAGCGGGCAAGCCCGCGAAGCAGGCGACGCGGTGGATGGCACCGGCTGCGCCGGTGTTCGCGGGCATGCCCGCTCCCACAGGGAAATGCGCTTATGGTCAGAAGCGCATGTCCAACGCCAGCTCGAAGGTGCGCGGCGGCCCCATGTAGTACTGGCTGTTGTAGGCCTGCTTGGCATACACCTCGTCGGTCAGGTTGCGCACCCGCCCGGTCAGCGTGGTGTGCTCGTCCAGCCGGTAGCGGGCGAACGCGCCGAACAGCGTGTAGGCCGGGGCCTTGAGGCTGTTGGCGTTGTCGGCATACACCGAACCCACGTAGCGCCCGTCCGCGCCCACCGACCACGCCGACGACAGGCTGTAGGTCAGCCACAGGTTGGCGACATTGGCCGGTACGTTGGTTGGTGCATTGCCCTTGCGCGAGACCGATACCCCGTTGACGGCCTCGTTGAATTCGTCGTACTGCGCATCGACGTAGGCGTAGTTGGCTTCGGCCAGCAGTTTTGGCGTTACCTGCAGGCGCCCGGACAGTTCCACCCCGCGTGAAGTCTGCTGCCCGGCCTGGACCGTGAGGTTGGCGTCGTTCGAGTCGCGCACGGCAAAGTCCTTGCGCACGATCTGATACAGCGCCAGGGTGGCCGCACCTCGCCCGTCGAGGAAGTCGAACTTGCTGCCCACTTCCCATTGCTCGCCCTTGGACAGGTCGAACAACCCCACATTGGAGTAGGTCGCGGCTGCCAGCGAGCCGGCGGGCAGGTCGGCCGAGGTGCTGTATTGCGCATACAGGCTGGCCGAAGGCGTCAGTGCATAGGTCAGGCCGATACGCCCGGACAGCGGCTCCCAGCGCCGTTCGAAATAGGCCGGCGAGGTGGGCGTCACGGCGCCGTAGTTGGTGACTTCCATGTCCAGGTAGTCGTAGCGCAAGGCGGTCAGCAGGGCCAGGCGCTCGGTGAGTTGCAGGCGGTTTTCGGCAAACACCGCACGGTTGATCACCTCGTGGCGACGTTGTTTGGTCAGGCCGGCATTCACCCCGGGGATGTCATCGAAACTGCCAGGGTTGAAGTGCTCGGCATCGACCACGTCGCTCCAGCTGCCCGAGGTGGGGTAGAGGGTCTGGCGCATGCGTGAGTATTCCAGCCCCAATGACCACTGGCTGGCCAGGCCGAACAGCTGGTTGTCGTGGCGCAGCTCGATGCGGTCGCCCAGCAGGTTCTGGTCGTGGCGCTGCAGGTAAGGGCTGCTGCGTTGCACCTGGCCAGCGGAGGTGTAGGCATAGCGTTCAAGGTTGCGGTAGTCGCGCTGGGCGTTGTAGTGGTAAAGCGTGTTTTGCACGCTGGTGCTGTCGCTGACCTGGTAGTCGAGGATCGAGCGCAGCCAGCGTACGCGCTGCTCATAGCGGCCGTCAGCGACGTTGTAGTTTTCGAAGCGGCGGCTGTTGTCGATCTTCATCGTGCTGCGCCCCGGCAGGATCGGCGAACCCCAGTAGGGGCTGTCTTCGCGGTCTTCCTGGTACTCCAGCGCCAGGGTGTGGGTGAGGTTGGGGGCCAGGTCGCTGAGCAGCGAAAAGGCCAGGCTGTCGGTGTGCCGTTCGTTGCGGTCGACGTAACCGTTGCCCTGCCCACGGCTGAAGTCCAGGCGCATGAAATGGCGGGCGTCAGCGGGGTTGCTGGCCAGCGCCTGGTTGATTCCGAACGCCACCTCGCTGTCGTCGAAACTGCCATAGCGGATACGCCCGTCAAGGGTCTGCTGGTCGCGGCTGGCGAGTTTGGTGATGTAGTTGATCGAGCCGCCCACGGCACCGGCACCATGCAGGAACGAAGACGGCCCGCCAATCAGCTCGACGCTGTCGAGCACCCAGGCATCCACTGGCCGGGTGGCGCTGCTGTAGCCCAGGTTGATGCCGTTGTACAACTGGGTGACCTGGTTCTGGGTAAAGCCGCGGTAGGCAACGAAGCCGCCAAAGCCTGGGTTGGCCGAGGCGTTCACGCCGGTCATGGCGTTGATCACGTCCTGGCTGTCCTTGGCGCCGCGTTCTTCGATCAGGCGGCGGTCCGAGACGCTGACCGAGGCGGGTGTTTCCCGCGCGGTGAGGCCCAGGCGCGAGCCGGTGCGGATCGGTTCGTCCAGTTGCACACCGCTGGCGGCATCGCGTTCGCCGTCGATGGTGGTGGCGCCCAGTTCAACGGGGGCGATTTCGGCGCAGGCGAAGCTGCAGGTGCCCATCAGGAGCACCAGGGAGGTGTTACGAAGCATGTTGGTGTGTCTTCCACGCAAAGGTCATGGCTGACGGCGAGCGCGCACGCAGGCGTGCCCGGCTGACGTCAGGCGAAAGGCATTACAGCGGCGGGGAAGGCGGTGGGGGAGGCGCGGGGGTTGAGGGCGGGGCGTTGATAGCGCGGTGGCGGTTGTGCCCAGCTGCGCACGACGATGGGCGAGGTGGCCACGGCTTGCGCCGGGGTGAAAGACCAGCCACCGCTGCTGAGCGGTACGGCCAGGCCGAACGAGGAGCACACCGGGCAGTCCAGCTGGGCCATGTGCTGGTCACCGCCGGCGCCGTCCAGGTCGATGGCCACGCCGTGTTCGCTGTTCACCGAGCAGAAGCCGCCCTCCAGCCCGGCCAGCCGCAGCCCGCCCATCTGGCCATGGTGCAGGCCGCACAGCAACAGGCTGAACAGGACGCTGGCGTAGAGCGTCCAGGCAGTCAGCGTGCGAGTGTGCCGGGTGGTTTTCATGGCGGCGAATCTACCATCCGGATGAACGGTCGGGTAGCTCTTTGGCTGTACAATTTTCAGGGCTGCTGCGCAGCCCATTGCGACACAAGGCCGCTCCCACAGGAAATCACAGTACCTTGTGGGAGCGGCCTTGCGTCGCGAAAGGGACGCAAAGCGTCCCCAGGGTCTGTCAGGCAGCGCGTTCGAGCAGGTCCAGCAAATCGACAAACTCCATCGCCAGTTTGTGCCGAGGCGCCAGGTGTACCAACGGCACCGACGCCTGGTGCGATTCACGCATCTTGATCGAACTGCTCAGGTAGACCGGCAACACCGGCATGCCTTCGCCGCGCAACTGGTCAACCAGGGTCTGGTGCAGTGCAGTACGCCCGGCGAACTGGTTGACGACCACGCCTTCTACCTGCAACGCCGGGTTGTGGTCCTGGCGCAGTTCCTCGACCTCGGCCATGACACAGTGCAGGGCCTGGCGCGAGAAACTGTCGCAATCGAACGGGATAAGCAGGCGCTCGGCCGCCACCAGCGCACTGAAGGTGTAGAAGTTCAGCGCCGGCGGGGTGTCGATATAGATCCGTTCGTAGTCCTCGCCCAGTTCCACCAACAGCTTGCGCAGCTTGTTGATCTTGAACTTGCTCTCCAGCTTGCTTTGCAGGTCGCTGAGGTCGGGGCTGGCGGTGACCAGGTGCAGGTTGCTGTAGCGGGTTTCGGTTATTGCCACGCGGTGCTTCTTGCCGGCGGCCGTGACCGGTGACAAGGTCTGGCGGAAGAAGTCGGCGATGCCGGCTGGAATGGCGTCGTTCACCAGGCCGGTCAGGTAGTAGGTGGCATTGGCTTGTGGGTCGAGGTCGACCAGCAATGTCCGGTAGCCTTCGGCGGCACTGGCAGCCGCAAGGTTGCAGGCGATGCTGGATTTGCCGACGCCCCCTTTCTGATTGAAAACCACACGACGCATGAGACGCTCATCCATGAAGTGAAAATGTCAGGTTGAGGTCAATCCTATGACGGGAACACGACAGTTTTATGACAGACATTGTTACAACTGCACGTTTCATCTTTGCCGCCTCACAGGTCAGGCGATGACCACCCGATTGCGCCCCTCCTGCTTGGCCCGGTAAAGCGCCCGGTCAGCCTCGCTCAGTGTTTCCACAGGCTCACCGCCTGCCTCGCCATCCCAGCGCGCCACCCCCAGCGAAATGGTCACCGCCCCCACAGGTTCCAGCGGCGTATCCTGCACGGTAACCCGCAAGCGCTCAGCCACCACCGCGGCCACCTCCAGGCTGGCCCCCGGCAGCATCATCAGAAACTCTTCGCCGCCGGTACGGCACAGCAGGTCCCCTTCGCGGCAACACCGGCGCATCAGCTCGGCCAGCTGGCGCAGCACCTGGTCACCGACCTCGTGCCCATGGCTGTCATTGACCCGCTTGAAATGGTCGATGTCCAGCGCGATGGCCGCAAATGCCCGCCCTTCGGCTTCCAGCAACGACAGGCTGAGTTCCAGGCTGCGGCGGTTGCCCAGGCCGGTCAGCGGGTCGGTCTGGGCGTCACGGTCAAGCCTGCCGATGCGTTCTTGCAGCAGGTTCAGCCCGAACAACAGCGCGCGCTTGAGCTCGGCCGCCTCGAAGTACCAGGCGGGTACCCGGTGCAAGCGTTCGGCTGTACCGGCACGGTCCATCGAACGGGCGCCGGCGGCCAGTTGCCAGAGTGGTCGGGCAATGGTCAGGGCCAGCCACCACAGCAGCAGGCAGCCCACCAGCGCGAAGGGCGCGGAGGTGCCGATCACGTTGAGAATCAGGTGGCTCAGCGGCGTTACGGTCTGTGCCAGCGGCTGCTGCGCCACCACGCCCCAGCCGGCGCTGGGCACGGTGGCGTACCCGGCCAGCATTTCCACGCCCAGGCTGTTGGTCAGTTGCCGGGTACCGCTGTCCAGTGTCGCCAGTTGGTCGACCAGCGCGTTGCCTTCCACCACGGTGCCTACCCGTTGGCTGTTGGGGTGGTAGAGCAGGCGGCGGTTGCGGTCGACCACATACAGGTACGAGCCGTCCTTGTAGAAGTGCTCGCCCAGCAGGCTGTTGAGGATGTTGCGTTCTCGCAGGTACAGGCTGCCCCCCACGTACCCGAGGTAACGGCCGTTGCTGTCGAAAATGGGGTGCGACAACGCCACCACCAGGTTGTTGGCCGCCGACAGGTAGGGTGTGGAAACCAGAGGGCGGCGTTCGTGCAGGGCTTCCTGAGCACCCGGCGACTGCATGCGGGTGCCGACAAAGTGGCGTAGCGAGGCTGGAGAGATCGCCAGCAGCACGCCGTTGGCATCGATCACGAACGTGGAGTTGAAGGCCATGCTCTGGCCCAGTACACGGTCGGTCTCCACCTGCAGTGCTGCCGCGTCGCTCAACTGGTGGCCCTGCACGCCGGCGCTGAATGAAAGCTGCTGCAAGGCGTTGCCGATGAAGGTCTCGGTGATGGCCGCCAGTTTCGTCGCATACACCCGGTTGGCTTCCAGGGCGTGGTCGATCAGCAGCTGGCGCTGCACCCGGTAGCTGGCGAAATAGCTGGCGCACAGCATGACCAGGGCCGTAAGGGCGCAGAGCACCAGAATGAGTGTTCGTAGATCCAGGCGCAATCCGTGCTTGGCGTGTGGCAATCCTGACCTCGGGCTTTGAAAATAGCTAAGAAATGGGAACAGCCATATGCACTAGCGCGTGAACGGGCGCTGCATTCAGGAGCCTGCCCTGTCCAGCGCATTCAGCTCGTCTTCCACCTGTTGCATGCGTCGCTCGACCAGCGCCTGCACCTTCACATCGCGGGCGGTTTCGCGCATCAGGGCAGTGAGCTTTTCGCTCAGGCGCCTGCCGGCTTCGGTGTCTTCCAGCGCGCGGGCCTTGGCCGGGTCCTGGGTGGCTTCGACGATGGTGGCGAACTCGGCGTCGCTGAAATTCTTCTCGCTGTAGAGGCGGAACAGGTCCTGGTGCTGGTCCTCGACGGTGAGGTATTTGCGCAGTACGCCCTGGATGGTGGCTTGCGACAGCTGCGGGTGAGTGCGGCCGAGCAGCGTGGCCATGCGCTCAATATTGTGCGTGTAGGCATCCTGCAGCGGTAGCTGGGCGAGGATCTGTTCTTCACGGGTGGGCTTCTGGTCGCAGGCAGTAAGGGCGGCAGTCAGCAGCAGGGGCAACAGCAACTTCTGGAAGCGAGGCATGGCGTGGCCTGGTCGGGCAGTGAAGACTGCCGATTATACCGATGTCCGCATGGCCGCGACGAGCCCCGTGATTTGCCTTGACCGGCACGCTGGTGTAGAACCCAGCCTTCCAACCATTGCCAGCAGCCCCATGCCGAACCGGACCCTGCAACCTGTCGCGCGCGTCGCCATTGCCGAAGTCGTGGCGTTTGTCGAAAGCGCCCGCCGCGAGCTGTTCCCGATGCTTGTCGCGGCCCCCTTGCCGCACGACCTTGCGCACTTTGCCGAAACCTACCTGGACGGCGCGGGGTGCTTTCTTGAAGCCCGCGATGACGGTCGGCTGGTTGCCGTGATCGGCTATGTGCCCTATGACCATCGTTTTGCCCAGCTTGACTATCACGCCGGGCGGGTAGTGGAGGTGGTGCGCCTGTTCGTGCTGCCGGCCTATCGCAGGCAGGGGCTGGCGGGCGCGTTGTTCAGTGCATTGCGCGAGCAGGCGGTGCAGGCGGGAATCGATTGCCTGTACCTGCATACGCATCCGTTTCTCCCGGGTGCGATTGCGTTCTGGGAACGGCATGGGTTTGCGGTGGTGGACGTGGAGCAAGACCCGGTCTGGCAGACCACGCACATGCAACTGCGGCTGCGCTGATTTGTGGGAAAGCGCCTACAACGGCCTTTTCGGCGTGATCGACGCGTTCATGTTCAGGGCGCCCCGGCTTGCTTACCTTCCCTCATGCAAGGCTTTTCACTGCACCGAGGGAGACTCACGATGGCATACATGGCCCTGTACAAACTTAAACTGCTGGACGAGTTCGACGACCGCAGAGACCTGTGGACCTTCGGCGATTTCGAGAACAGGTTGATGGACTTGTGGCGTGGCGCGACGCGGCATGATGCCAAAGGGATCATCAATGCGGCGCACAAGGAACGGCGCTGGCCGAGGACGGTGAAGCGCTACCTGCTGACCAATTACCGGGTATTTGGCAATGTCAGTTCGGAGCTTGAGCGGACGTTTGCCGAGGTGTTGGCGACGATGAGCGTGCAGGAACGGGCGGAGTGGGGCTTGCTGCCTGCAGGCAGCTCGGTTGCCTGAACGTTACTGGGGCCGCTATGCGGCCCATCGCCGGCAAGCCAGGCTCCCACAGGCTCGGGCATTGCGCTACACCTGTGGGAGCCTGGCTTGCCGGCGATGGGCTGCAAAGCAGCCCCCATCCAGGCATCACCGTACCTTAGAAACTACCCGAAAGTGGCCATTCCACCGCCAAGCGAATTTGGTCACCATCCAGCTCCGCCTGCGCCGTGTTCCCCCGGTGCACGTTATGCCGCAGCGAGAACGTGGTGCCTTTGGCCTTGCCACTCTGCACCACATACCGCGCCTCCAGGTCGCGTTCCCAATGTTTGCCGCCCTTGCCATACCCCAGGTACGCATACCCGCCAGTCGGGTCGACATGCGTGCCGTCGATATCGAACCCGCGCACGTACAGCGCTGTCAGGTTCAGCCCTGGCACCCCATAGGCCCCCATGTTCAGGTCATAGCGTGCCTGCCATGACTTTTCGTTCGGTGCGTTGAAGTCCGACATCTGCACCGCGTTGGCAATGAAGATCGCGCCACGCGTCACGTAGTCGAACGGGGTGTTGCCGTCTACCTGCTGCCAGCCCAGGCTGAACCCGTGCGGCCCTTGGTTATAGCGCGATACCAGGCTCCAGGTGGTGTTGTCGATGCGCCCGGACAGCGCCTTGCCGGTGTCGGTGGTGCGGTACAGGTTGAGGTCCAGGCTGACGCTGCGGCGGTTATCCAGCGCATGGCTGAGGGTACTGCCCAGGTAATGCTGGTTCCAGCTGTCCTCGTAGCGCGAGGTGTAGAGGCTGCCGCTGAAGCTGGCGCCCGGGTTCCAGACCACGCCGGCCAGGTCGAAGCTGTTGCCCTGTTTGCCGTTGGAGTAGTTCACCACAAAGCCCTGGTCGTGGCTTGTGGCATTGCGGTCGGTGCTCTCGTTGAAGTGCCCGGCCACCAGCTTGAGGGTGTCGAAGTCGTTGCTGGTGAGGAAGAAACCGGTGGCGGTCTCGGGTAACAAGCGGCTGTCGGAAGAGCTGAACACCGGGGTCTTGACCCGCTGCTCACCGTAGGACAACACGGTATTGGCCATGCGCAGTTTCAATGCCGCGCCTGCGCGGCTGTATTCGTTCTTTGGGTGCCCGTCGTTATCGACCCCCAGCAAGCGCGCTTTGCCCGCACGCCCGCCGCCACTGTCCAGTTGCACGCCCAGGTAGGCGTGGGCATCGACGCCGACACCAACCAGGCCTTGCGTAAAGCCGGACTGGAAGGTACCCATCAAACCGTAGGCCCATTCTTCAGCCTTGCCGCTGCGTTCGCTGCGTGGCTTGTAGGCATTTCGTGCGGAACTGTTGCGCCCGCCATGCTTGTAGTCGCGCTGGTCGAACACGCTGCGGTTGAGGATGCTCCAGCTGCTATCCTCGACAAAACCGTTGCTTTGCGACTGTGCGGAGTCGGCCTGGGCGAACGGCGCCAGCCCCAGCAGCGGCAGCGCCAACAACAACCGGCTCATTGCGCGGCCTCAAGCTTCTGCAACTGGGCAGCAAAGCGGGCCTTGGCCCGGGCTGGCAAGTTGGCGGGCAGTTCGGTCGCCGATGCGTCACCTACCTGAATGACCATCACCATGCCCATCGCCAGGTGCGGAATGCACTGGATGCCGTATATGCCCGGCACGCTGAAGGTCTGTTCGAACGGCTGGTTCAGCTTGCTCTTGAAGGGCTCGGCCCCGGAGGGCAGCAGGCCTGCCACGCTGGCCGCATTGTGCCCGCTCTGGGTGGGCAGGAAGCGCACGGTGTCGCCGGGCGCGATGCGCAAGTGGTCCGGCTCGTACACCATCGCGCCTTCGCTGCCACGGTTGAGCATTTTCACTTCGTGCACGTCGGCTAGCGCGGCCGGGGCGAGCAGGGTGCTGGCAAGCAGCAAGGCGAGGGGGCGCAGCGGCATCGGGAGAACTTCCTGGTTCAGGGGGCGCGAAAGCGCAGGATGCGCGCGCCGTCGAAGGGGTCGGTAAGGTAATGGGCGTGAACGCCAAAGGTGTTCAGCAGGCGCTCGGGGGTGAGCACTTCAAGGGGTTTGCCCAGGGCGACCAGATGGCCTTTGTCGAGTACGGCCACGCGGTCGCAGGTGAGTGCCTGGTTGAGGTCGTGCAGCGCTACCAGGGTGGTGACTGGCAGGGCCTGGACCTGTTGCAGCAGGCTTAGCTGGTGCTGGATGTCCAGGTGGTTGGTCGGCTCGTCCAGCAAGAGTACTTGTGGCCGTTGCGCCAGGGCGCGGGCGATGTGCACGCGCTGGCGCTCGCCACCGGACAATGAGCCCCAAAGGCGTGTGCGCAGGTGCAGGGCGTCGAGGTCAGCCAGCGCCTGCTCGACGATGGCACGGTCTTCTTGTGAGAACGGAGCCAGTGCTGACAGCCAAGGTGTACGGCCCAAGGCCACGGCGTCGAACACACGGATTGCATCGAGGGTGTCGGCCTGTTGTTCGACCAGTGCCAGGGCCTGTGCCACACGGCGGCGGGGCAGCTGTGCCAGTGGTTCGCCCAGCAGTTTCACGCTGCCGCTGGCCGGCTTGCGCAGCCCGGCCAGCAACTTGAGCAGCGAAGACTTGCCTGAGCCGTTGGGGCCGACAATGCCCAGCGTTTCACCCGCGACAACATTCAGGTCGATACCGCTGAGCACGGTATTGCCGGCCAGTTGCAACCCCAGGCCCTGGCAACTCAGGGGCGAAACCTGTACAGCGGTCATGACGGTCATGAGCGCCCCCGGCGGCTGACCAGAATCAGCGCGAAGACCGGTGCCCCGATCAGCGCGGTGACCACCCCCACAGGGATCACCTGGCCTGCAATCAAGGTGCGCGAAAGCACGTCGGCGGCAATCAGGAACAGCGCGCCGCCCAGTGCGCTGGCGGGCAGCAGGCGGCTGTGCCCGGGGCCGAGCAGCAGGCGCAGGGCGTGGGGAATCACCAGCCCGACAAAACCGATGGCACCGACGATGGACACCATCACCGCCGTCACCAGCGCCGCGCAGCTGATCAGCAGTAGCTGGGTGCGCCGCACCGGGATGCCCAGCGAAGCAGCCGAGTCGGCGCCGAAGGTAAAAGCATCCAGCGCACGGCGGTGCAACAGGCACACCACCAGGCCGAACAGTGCCACCGGCACGGCCAGCCACACCGATGGCCAACGTACCCCGCTGAGGTTGCCCATCAGCCAGAACAGGATGCCGCGTGCCTGTTCGGCAGTGGCCGACTTGGTGATCAGAAAGGCGGTCAGCGCGTTGAACAGTTGCGAGCCGGCAATGCCGGCAAGGATGACCTGGGCGTTGTTGTTGCCGGGGCCGGCCGCGCGGGCCAGTACCAGAACAAGGGTGAATGCGGCCAGTGCGCCGATGAACGCCCCGGCGGACATGCTCAATGCCAGGCCACCCAGCCCCAGCAGGCCGACCAGCACCGCGCCGGTCGAGGCGCCGGCAGACAGCCCCAGCAGATAAGGCTCGGCCAAGGGGTTGCGCAACAGCGCCTGGAGGATCACGCCACACGTCGCCAGGCCGGCACCGCAAGCAGCGGCGACCAGGGTGCGGGTAAGGCGGTAGTTCCAGACGATGCCGGCGTCGATCGGGTCGACCGGGTAGCCGGCCTGCCACAGGTGGTTGGCCAGCACCTGGCCAACCACACTGGGCGACAGGTTGGTTTCACCAATGGCGGTGCCGGCCAGCAAGGCGGCCAGCAGGGCTGCAAGGGCGACCGCGATGCAAGGTAACAGGCGAATCATCACTGGGCCGCTTTACCGCTGGCAAAGGCGGCAGACAACGTCTGCAGGCCGCTGAACAGGCGGATGCCGGCCTGCATGGCGTCGGCGTCGAGGATGATGATGCGGTCATGCTTCACCGCGTCCATGTTGCGGGTCACCGGGTCGCTACGCAGGAATTCGAGCTTTTTCTGGTAGTCGTCGGCGGGGAAGCGGCGACGGTCCATGCGTGCGATGATCAGCCAGGTGGGGTTGGCCTTGGCCAAGGTTTCCCAGCCTACGGTGGGCCATTCCTCCGTGGACTCGACCACGTTGCGCACGCCCAGGGTGCGCAGCATGAAGTCGGCGACGCCCTGGCGGCCGGCCACGTACGGGTCGATGTCGAGGTCGGCGCTGGAGAACCAGAACAGTGCCGAGGTAGCGGACAGGTCCTTGCCTGCCAGTTGTGCCTTGGCGCTGTCCAGGCGGCCTTTGAGCTCGGCATTCAGGGCAGTGCCGCGGTCTTGCACATCGAAGATCTCGGCCAGCTGGCTGACGCTTTTGTAGATGCTGCCTACCTGGAACGCTTGCAGGCGAGTACCGTCGGCGCCGACCAGGTTGTCCTTGCCTTCGCAGTCCGACGGCAGCAGGTAGGTGGGTATCTTCAGTTCGTCGAACTGTTCGCGGGTGCCGACCACACCTTGGGCGCCGACCATCCATTCGAACTGTACCGCGACCAGTTGCGGGCGCTTGCCCACTACGGCCTCGAAGCTTGGGTCGTTGTCGGCCAGGCGCGGCACCTTGTCGTTCTGCGCCTTGTATTCGGGCAGTACGTTGTTGAACCACAACGAGGTGCCAGCCAGTTTGTCACCCAGGCCCAATGCGTAAAGCATTTCAGTGCCGGCCTGGCCGATGGTGACGGCGCGTTGCGGCGCCTGGGCGAACGTCTGCGGTCTGCCGCAATTCTCGACGGTAAGCGGGTAATGGGTGGCGGCGGCCTGGGCCAGGCCAGTAAGGCCGAAGCCGGCGAGCAGGGTGGCGAAACGGGGCAGCATGCTGGGCGATCTCCTATCGGACAGTTCGGGTGAGGAACGCACGGACAGGCATCGCCGCGCCCCGCCGTTGGCAGGGGCAACACAGATGGCCAATCCCGGACACCCCGCCGGTTGGTATAAGTAGGCCGGCAGGTCTCCTGACTGGTGCGTCATGGCCCGGCTCCAGCCTTCCCGGGCTATTACGCCCAGTGGCATCGATGGAGCAGGCTCGGCACCTACAGTTGCGGGGGCAGTTCCGTTTGGCCCGTGTTGGCGGGCCTGGGATTCCCTATTAATTCCGTGGTGGAAACCGGCGGCCCGCATGGTAGACCATCACGCCGCCGGGTGAAAACGCTTTTCAGAAGTACTTCAGCCAGGTGATGTCGCGACGGCGCGCTTTCAGGCGGGCGAACTTGCGCACCGGCAGGTACAGCGACGCGGCCAGCAGGACGGCACCCAGCCACAC
Organism: Pseudomonas sp. LLC-1; assembly: GCF_002992185.1. Lineage (NCBI taxonomy): Bacteria > Pseudomonadati > Pseudomonadota > Gammaproteobacteria > Pseudomonadales > Pseudomonadaceae > Pseudomonas > Pseudomonas sp. LLC-1. The sequence continues at coordinate 194,756 of NZ_LUVY01000019.1, forward strand.
GGCGGCGATGCCATCGAAACCGAAGTAATCGCCATGGTTGAGGCCGAACAGCGCCACGCTGGCCAGGTACAGCAGCTTCAGCACGTACAGGTGCAGCAGGTAGAAGAACATCGGCGCAGCACCAAACACCGCCAGCACACTGATCCAGCGGGCCTGGCCGGCGCGTTCGAAGGCGCGCAGCAACAGCAGGCCGCAGCCCAGGGTCAGGGCCAGGAACAGCAGTGACGGCGGGTATTTGGTGATGTTGAAGAAGCTCATCAGGGTTTGCGTGAAGGTTGGGTAGCCGCTCCAGGGCGCCTCGCCATAGCCGTTGAACATTCGCAACACGACAAAGCCCAGCAACGCGACCAGCCCGGCCAGCAGCAGGCGGTGCTGACGTTGGTCGGCCTCGCTGCCACGGGCGAACCACGGGCCCAGGCCGTAGCCCAGGGCGATGACGCCGATCCACGGCAGCACCGGGTAGGACGTGCGCAGGCGCAGGGTGTCGGAAAACGCCAGCCAGCCACGGTCATGCAGGATCGCCCACGGTACATGCAAGGCCGATTCCACGCCGAAGTGCAGGCCATCGAGCAGGTTATGGCCGGCGACGATGACTGCGCCCAGGGTTAGCAGGGCGGCGCGTGGCAGCCATACCAGCAGCGACAGGGCGATCATGCTGATGCCAATCGCCCAGATGACTTGCAGGTAGATGACGCTGGGCGGCAGCTGAAAGGTCCAGGCGAAGTTGACCAGCGTAAACTCCAGCGCCACCAGAAACAGCCCGCGTTTGAACAGGAACGCCGACACATCGCCACGGCCCTGATGCTTTTCGCCATACAGCCAGGCCGAAAGGCCGGTCAGCAGGACGAACACTGGCGCGCAGAGGTGGGCCAGCGTGCGGCTGATGAAGAGCGACGGCTCGGTGGTGTCGATGGCCATCGGGTCGCTGACCTGGCGGTGCAGGAAGAACGTTTCGCGGACGTGGTCCAGAAGCATGAACAGGATCACCAGGCCGCGCAGGGCGTCGATGCTCTGCAGGCGCTGGGTGAGCAGGGTGGGGGTGGCGCTGGCGCTTGTCATGGAGGGTCGCTGATAGGAATGAATGTCATGTGAAACGTTATCTTATAACTAATTGGTTAGGGGTTGGTAGAGGTTTTTGTGTTACCTGTGCCGGCCTCTTCGCGGGCTTGCCCGCTCCCACAGGTACACCACAGTTTTCAATGTTTGTGATATCCCTGTGGGAGCGGGCGAGCCCGCGAAGAGGCCGGCACAGGCAACCTGAATCAGAAGCTGTAATCCACCGTCGCAAAATAAGAGCGTGGCATCCCCATCAACCACTGCTGCCCACTGAACGCCGACTGCACATACTCACGATCAAACAGGTTGTTCAACTGCAACCCCAGCCGCACATCCGGCAGCACCTGCCAGGCAACATTGGCATCGACCACGGTGTACCCAGGCGCGCTCTGGGTATTGGCAGTATTGGCAAAGCGCTCATCCACATAACGCGCACCAATGCCGGCCTCCACCTGCTGCCCGAAGCCTTTGCTCAGCCACAGGTTGGCAGTACGCCGTGGCACATTGGCCGGCCGATTGCCCGCGCGGTCCTGCGCTGTACCGCCGACCATTTCGTCAAAGTCATCATACTTGGCGCGCACCAGCGATGCGTTCGCCGACACCTGCCACTGATGCGCCAACGCCAGTTCCAGGGTTGCTTCCAGGCCATCAGACGTCTGCTGCCCGGCCTGCTGCTTCTCGTGGGTGATCGGGTCGTCCACCAGCAGCTTCTTCTTGACGATGTGGTAGGCCGCCAACGTCCATTCACCGCGACCGTCCCAGAAGCGTTGTTTCAGGCCTACCTCGGTCTGCTTCGCTTCGGTCAGGTCATAGTGCATCTGGGCCGGGCTGAGGCTGATGAGGTTGTTCACCCCGTCCTCACTGGTGGAGTACTGGCCGTACAGCGACAGGTCGTCGGTAAACGCATACACCAGGCCGACGCGCCAGTTGCCGCCTTGCAGGCTGTGGTCGCTGCGGCTGCCATCGACCAGGTTGTCGCGGTCGATGTGGTTCTGGTCGCGGCGCACGCCCGTGACCAACGACAGCCGATCGCTCAGCTGCAGGCGGTTCTCGGCGAACAAGGCGAAGGTGTGGGTGGTGGACAAGGTTTGCGGGCGCAGGGGCGAGGCGCTGTGGAACCAGCCAGGCTGCGGCTGCCACGGGTCGATGTAGTCGCCGCCCACATCGTTGTAGGGGGCATTGCTGTCGACGTTGAAACGCACCTTGTTGTACTCGGCGCCAACCACGGTCTTGCTGGCCAGGCCGAACAGGGTGTGGTCGAAGGTAAAGGTCTGGCGGTCGCCGAACTGCTCCTGGTTATGCTTGATCTCCAGGTAGCTGCCGCGTTGCAACTGCTGGCGCTCGGCGTCCCAGCTGTAGTCTTCGGCGTTGCGCCAGTGGCGGCGGCTCTTGATGTAGTACAGCTGGTTGCTGGCGCTGAGGTGGTCGTTCAGCGTCCAGTCGGTGTTCAGCCGGGTCCATTCATCGACGTAGTGCTGCACGTCGTTCTGCACGTTGTAGTTTTTTTTGCGCAGGCTGCTGCGGTAGTGGCCATCGATCAGTGGCGTGCCGTAGTAGTTGGCGGGTTCCGCATCGCCACGGTCGTGGGCGAGGGTGAAACTGAGGTCGTCGCTGGCGTCGAAACGCAGCGCGGCGCTCAGGGCCAGGCTGCGCGAAGGGGTACGGTCGACCCAGCCATTGCCCCCTTGCTGGTTCAGGGTCAGGCGGTAGCTCAGGCGTTCGCTGAGGCTGCCACCGCTGTCCAGGCCGAGATGCTGGCGGTCCCACGAACCGTACCCCAGGCGCAGGTGGTTACGCACTTCGCCGGCAAACGGCTTTTTCGGGATCACGTTGACCACCGCACCGGTGGCGCCCTCGCCATGCAGCACCGAAGCCGGGCCGCGAATCACGTCGATGCGCTCGACCATCCACGGGTCGACCGGGAAGGTCTGGGTGCCGGCGCCGGTGTACAGACGTGCGCCGTCGAACAGGGTCATCACCGAGCTGTGCCCGGCAAAGCCGCGAGCAGAAAGGCCCGTGCCGCCGTCGCCCGGGGAGCCGACAAAGGTGATGCCCGGCGAACGGGTCACGGTGTCCTGCACCGTGAGGTTGTTGCGCTGCTGGATCTGCTCGGTGCTGATGCTACTGGTGCTGGCCGGCGTCTCCAGGGCGTTGAGGCCAAGGCGTGAGCCGGCCTGGGTCGGCGTGACCAGGTCGATAGCGTGGCTGTCGAGGGTGTCGGTGATGGCCGTGGAGGGCAGGGCCAGGGGCTGTCGGCCCTGGTCATCGGCCAGGGCTGGCAGGGCGACGGCCAGGCAGGCCGCCAGGGGGTGAAGCTTGAACATACGGGACATGTCGTTCCACTGCTGCAGGAATGAATGGATCCCGGTGGAAAACACGCAAAGGCGAACCGTGCAGGCAGGCGCGCGCACGGATACCGGCCTGCGCCCGCCCACCGCGGGTTGCCAAGTGAAGCTTCAGGCCGGTCTCCGGGCTTGCGAGGGGCATGAAACCTTCACCTTCCCATGCCTGAGCACAGTGGTATGTCGAAGGGTTCGCTCGCTTACCGTTGCGGGGGCAGCGCCGGACTTGTCGTGGTCGATACGACGCACCGGCTTCCCGTTTCACCCTGCACGCGGCGGTACAGGGCACCTGAAACTGGCGCGCATCTGACCATTGAAACGCCGGGGCGTCAAATGCGCGGTGTAGGTGGGGGCGCGGTTGGCCGATCAGCGCCCGCGCCGGCGCGACACCCGCGCCTCGATGTTCTTGCGCCCGATCAGCAGTGGTGGTTTCTCCACCACCGGCTCGTCCGCCAGCCACTTGTACATCACCAGGCAGTCCACCAGCCCCAGGCGGGCATGGCGATAGGCCTTGGGCAAGCGGCCAACGGTCTCGAAGCCCAGTTTGTGCCACAGCGCCACGGCCACCTCATTGCTGGCCACCACCGAGTTGAACTGCAGGGCCAGAAAGCCCTCCTGGCGTGCCAGCTTCTGCGAGTGTTCGCACATCAGGCGTGCCACGCCACGGCCACGCGCCTGTTCGCAGACCATGTAGCCGCAATTGCCCACATGCGCACCAGGCCCGGCAGCATTGGCCTTGAGGTAATACGAGCCCAGCAGCTCGCCATCTTCTTCGGCCAGCAGCGTGTGCAAGGGCAGTTCCAGCCACAACTGGCGGGCTTGTTCGAAGCTCAGGGCAGGGTCGAAGGCATAGGTTTCACGGGCCTGGACAATGGCCTGGAAGGTGGGCCAGAAACGATCGAAATCGTCGGGCGTCATGGGGCGAATGTGGATCATGCGGGTTCCTGCGCGGGCTAAGCCGCCCAGTCTGGGTCGCGCGGCGCCGTCGCGCAAGGGCGGCGGCGCCGTTTGTGCTCAGCCGTTGGCCTTGCCGACCGCATCCATGGCCCGCGCCGAGTAGACCAGCGCGGCACCGGCATTCATCGCCACGGCCACGCCCAGCGCCTCGGCAATTTCCTCGCGGCTGGCGCCATGCTTGACCGCCTGCTGCGAATGCACGGCGATGCAGCCGTCGCAGCGGGTGGTCACGGCCACCGCCAGAGAGATCAGCTCGCGGGTCTTGGCGTCCAGGTGGTTGGTCTTGGCCCCCGCACCGCTGGCGGTCATGTAGCCGGCCACGGTGTCGGGGGAGAGTTGCTTGAGATCGCCGATGCCGGCCATCAACTGCTTACGGTAGGCGTCCCAGTCCATCATGCTCATCGTCTTCACCTTGGGGTGGTTGCGAGTGGAGCTTTCAGGCTAGTCGAAGTGTGGCAAGTGTGAGGTTTGTACTTTGGTGGGTGTACGCAGGCCGATGGTAGAAGGGCCTGCGTAAACCGGTCAGATGTAGATGAACACCAGCACCAACGCCGCGACCACGGCCCATTTTTCCAGGTAGTAACGCATGCGGTTGCGCTTTTTCAGCGCCTTGCCACGCTCGCGGATCTTGTAGATGCGGGTGAACAGCCGGTTGATACCACCGGTCTTGTCGCCGTCACCGTTGGGCGCGGCGGCGGCGGCCATGACGTTGCGGCTGAACCAGCGGTTGAACGCCGTTGCCCAGCGGTACTTGAGCGGGCGCTCGACGTCACAGAACAGGATGATGCGGTTGTGTTCGGTGGTATTGGCCGCGTAGTGAATGTAGGTTTCGTCGAAGATCACCCCCTCACCGTCGCGCCACGAGTACTTCTCGCCGTCCACGTCGATGTAGCAACCGTCGTCGTTTGGCGTATCCAGGCCCAGGTGATAGCGGTAAGAGCCGGCATACGGGTCACGGTGGCGCACCAGCTTGGCGCCCGGCGGCAGGGTGGCGAACATGGCGGCCTTGACCGTGCCGATGCCTTGCAGCAGCTCGGTGGTACGTGGGCACAGGGCCATCGCCGACGGGTGGCTTTCGCCGTACCACTTCAGGTAAAAGCGCTTCCAGCCGGTCTTGAAGAACGAGTTGAAACCGACGTCATCGTAATTGTCGGACTTCTTGATTTCGCCCACATGCAGCAACTGGCGCCCTTCCTCGCGGATTTCCTGCCAGTGGTCCTGCAGCGGTTTGAGTTCGGGGAAGGCCTCGACCGGCAGGTAAGGCTTGGCCGGCAGCTTGGAAAACAGGTACAGGAAGCTGTTGACCGGGGCCAGGAAGCTGGAGTGGTCGCCCAGCTGGCGGGTCAGCTTGTGACGAACCCGACCGCGCAGGTGAACATAGGCGATCGAGAGGACGAAGATGAGTACGAGTGCAATTTTCATGGACGTTTACTTGTCGAAAAATGGCCATGCGCCATGGCATAAGCCAGCCAGCATAAACAATCATGGGGGCAGTTTGTACTTATTGTTACGAAACAACGGGGCGACATTGGTGTAATGCCCTACAGTCTTGCGCAAACGTTTCATGTTCGGGAGTTTGTATGGTTCAGGATGCACGACCCAGCGGTAGCCCCTTCAAACGGCTGTTTTTCGCCCTGCCGGTCAGCGATGTACAGCGCCGTGCCCTGGCCCAGTGGCGCCGGGGTTTGAACCTGCGCAGCGGCAAACCGGTGCCGGCGGCCAACTTCCACGTCACGTTGCTGTTTCTTGGCGATGTGGATGCCGCGTCGGTGCCTGCGATCTGTGCCGCGGTCGATCAACTGGCGCTGCCGGCTGCGGCGCCACGGCTGTTGCTCGACCGTTTGCAGGTGTGGCAGCGGGCCGGAGCCTTGGTGCTGGAGGCACAGCAGACACCGCCGGCCCTGTTGCAACTGGTGTACGGGTTGCAGCAGGCGTTGCTGCCGTTGGGGGTGGAGGCCGCCAGCCGTGAATATCGCCCGCACTTGACGCTGTCCAGGGATTACCGTGGGCAACCGCCCGAAGCCAGCAGCGCGCCGGAGTTCTACCTCTCGGCACGCCACTTCACGCTGTACGAGTCGCGCAAGGGATCTTACTGGCCATTGGCACAGTGGCCGCTTTCGAGTTGACGCTGGGCAAAGCTGAGCCCAAGCCCGCAATCAATGCCATGGCTCGAACCGCGGTGATGGTCTGCTACACCGGCAAGCTCTGATACGGCAACTCATCCCCCGGACTGCGCTCGAACTGGCGCTTGTACTCGCGGCTGAACTGCGAGGTGCTTTGGTAGCCCACCCGGTGCGCGGCCTGCGCCACCCCCAGGCCTTCGCCAATCAGCATCTGCTGCGCCTTTAACAACCGCAGGCGCTTGAGGTACTGCATCGGTGCCATGTCGGTGCAGCGCTTGAAGTGTTCGTGGAAGGTCGAAACGCTCATGTTTGCCCGCGCAGCCAGTGCCTCCACGCTCAGTGGTTCGCTGTAGTGGGCGCGCAGGTGGGCGAGGGCGGCGCCGATGCGGGCGAAGTGCCCCTGTTGCTCCACCAACGCCCGCAACACACCGGCCTGTGGGCCGCGCAGGGCGGTGTACAGCACTTCGCGTACGCGCGCCGGGCCCAGCACTTTGGCATCCAGCGGGTCCTGCAGGCAGTGCAGCAGCCGCTCCACACTGTCGCGCATCGGCGCATCCAGCGCTGCCGAAGTCATCGATTGCGGGGTTTGCGCCTGCACTGCTGCGTCCGGCGCCAGGTCCATGCTCTGCACCAGTTCACCCAGCACGCCACGGTCGATGTCTACCGCCACGCCCAGCAAGGGCGCTTCACGGGTGGCGAAGGTTTCACACATGAACGGGACCGACAACGCCTGCACCAGGTAATGCCCGGCGCCATATTCCAGGGTACGCGGCCCCAGGCGCGCCAGCTTGCTGCCCTGGGCCAGGATCATCAGGCTGGGCTCGTAGATCTGAGGGCTGCTGGCCACATAGTGGTCCCAGCTCAGCACCTGCACCTGGGGCAGGTGCGTGGGGACGAAGCCAGGGCGCGTGGCGAGGCTGCGGATCAGCGCGCAGAGCGGCGCGTTGGCGTCGACGTGGCGGGTCAGTTGCATGATGAACCAGGGGCAGAGAATCGGACAGCCTAATCATCGCAGATTGAGGGTGTGGCGCCAGATGCTGGCTGGCATCTTCGGAGAATCAGGCATGCATGCCGGAGAATCAGCCGTGTGCCAGGCGGCAAACAGCGCGCAAAATGCGCCGCCTGAATCGTTTCACTTTACTGCGAGGCCCTGCATGTATACCGCCATCGGTTACGCCGCCCAAACCCCCACCAGCCCCCTGGCCCCTGTCACCTTCGAGCGCCGCAGCCCACGCCCGGACGATGTCGCCATCGAAATCCTCTACTGCGGCGTGTGCCATTCCGATATCCACCAGGCGCGCAACGAATGGGGCATTGCCGTGTACCCGCTGATGCCCGGCCACGAAATCATCGGCCGCGTCACGGCGGTGGGCGGCCAGGTGACTGCGCACAAGGTCGGTGACCTGGTGGGCGTCGGCTGCATGGTCGACTCGTGCCGCCACTGTGAAGCCTGCGCCAAGGACCTGGAGCAATATTGCCTGGAAGGCCCGACCATGACCTACGCCACCCCGGACCGGGTCGACGGCAGCAACACCATGGGCGGTTACTCCAGCAGCATCGTGGTCAGCGAGCACTTCGTGGTGCGCATTCCGGCTGGCATGGACTTGCCCAGCGCGGCGCCTATCCTGTGCGCCGGCATCACCACCTATTCGCCGCTCAAGCACCACGGCGTCGGCCCGGGCCACAAAATCGGCATCCTCGGTATGGGTGGGCTTGGCCACATGGGCATCAAGCTGGCCAAGGCCCTGGGTGCCGAGGTGACGCTGTTCACCCGGTCCCAGGCCAAGGCCGAAGAAGCCCGCCGCCAAGGCGCCGACCACGTGATCGTGTCCACCGATGCCGAGCAGATGCGCGCCGCTGCCGGCCGGTTCGATTTCCTGCTGGACACCATTCCGGTACAGCACGACCTCAACCCGTACCTTGAAACCTTGAAGTTCGACGGTGTGCACATTCTGGTCGGCCTGATCGAACCGATCGATCCGGCGGTGCACGCGGCCAACCTGGTGATGAAGCGCCGGGTGCTGGCGGGGTCGTTGATCGGGGGCATTGCCGAGACTCAGGAAGTGCTCGACTTCTGTGCCGAGCACAACATCCGTTGCGATATCGAGATGCTGGATATTCGCAATATCAACCAGGCGTACGAGCGGATGATCGCCGGTGATGTGAAGTACCGGTTCGTGATCGACATGGCCACGTTGCAGGGCTGATTATTTTCGGTTGTCTGTACCGGCCTCTTCGCGGGCAAGCCCGCTCCCACAGGTACTGCACAGTTTTCAAAGTCTGTGCGGTCCCTGTGGGAGCGGGCTTGCCCGCGAAGAGGCCAGTACAGGCAATAAAGCGGCTGGAGCCGTTACCAGGCCATCGCCGTGTCCCAACCCTTCCAGAACAACCACCGCCGCACCTCGCCATGCGCCCCGGTGCCGATCTGCCATTCAGGCCGCCCGCTGTCCAGCGCAATCACCGACACAACCCCCGCATGGCTCGCCGCCACCAGCGTTTGCCCATCGGCGCTGATATCCATCGCACTGATGGTCGATCCCAGGTAATGCTGCCAATGTTCGGTGCCATCCTCGCCGAACGCCCGCAGGTAGCCATAGGCATCCCCCACAATGTACTCGCCATCGCGCGCCACCCCGGCATATACCCTGGCGCCATCCTGCACCAGCGGGGTACGCGGGTCCTGGCTGTAGTAATCGGTATCCAGCCCCGGCAAGTCCGCCACGTTCACTGCCAGCGTGGCACCGCTATGGAAATGGCAGGCATTGACGATCAACTGGTCACCCGTGCGGTTGAACAGCGCAAAGTGCGGGTACTCGCTGCCTGGGCCGATCTCGGCAACCGGCCTGAGCTGGGCATCCAGCACCTGGTGGCGGGTGCCTTGCTCGCCCACCACGATCAGCCGGCCATCCGCCGACACTGCGCCATGCTCCATGCTCAGCCTCAAGCTGATGTCGTCCGGGTCGGTGCCTTCGGCCAGCTCGTCGAGCACCCGCGTTTGTTGTGGCAGCAGGCGAGTCGCACCTTGAGTGGTCAGCACGAAGATCCCTTCGGCGCTTACCAGCAGCACGCGCTGGCCATCGGGGAAGGGGACCAGAGCGGTTGGCGCGGGCGGCAGGTCGAACGGCTCGAACGGGTACCCCGACGGCAACCCCTCAAGCCCGCTTGGCCATGCCAGCCGCTGTACTTGCGGGCCACCCCAGCCGTCGGTCACACGCACGCCCTCGGCATTGGCCAGGGCGAAGTAGCGGCGGGCCGGGCAGCGGCCGAAGTGCTCGATGCCGATCACCGGCGTCACCCCATGGCAGTCGATACGCACGACCTGGCCCTTGTCGTAAGGCATGCCGATGCGGGCCAGCAGGCTGCCGTCGTCCAGCAGCAGGACATTGCTGATCCCTTGGCCGTGGTCATCGAGCAACGGTGCCAAGGGGTGGTGTGCGGGTGGCCAGGCCTCGCGAAACGCTCGGCGCTGCTGTTCGTCGACGCCAGGGCGATTGGCGGCCTGCAGGGCAGCCATCCAGGCGTCCAGCAAGTGCCCGGTGGCTGGTGCCTGTGGCGCTTCCAGGTTATCCCAGCCTTGCGCACGGCCCTGCGCGACGTAGTCGTTGACGGCCTGGGCGTAGGCAGTTACCGCCTGCTGCCACTGCTGCTGGGGGTGCTGCTTGTCCATGAGCGGATCGGGCTCCTTGTTGCACTCGCGTTTCACACAAAACGCGCATGGTACTCCTTCTGCCTGCCACGCGGTTGTGAGGCTCCGGCTTGACGCGTACCATGCCGGGCATTCCTATCAATAACAAAGCGTGCGTCGGCGCCCCTGCAAGCGGGTGGCTGGCGTGCGACCTGTTGCCTTGTCTGCGGAGAAGCGGTTTGCACCCATGAACGGACCCATACCCACCCATCAGCCACCCACGGCGGGCAGCGGCAGCTGGCTGAGCGTCATCGCCCTGGCCCTGGCAGCCTTCATCTTCAACACCACCGAGTTCGTGCCGGTGGCGCTGCTGAGTGACATTGGCCGCAGCTTCGACATGAGCACCGCCCAGGTCGGCCTGATGCTGACCATCTATGCCTGGGTGGTGGCGCTGGCCTCGCTGCCGATGATGCTGCTGACCCGTAACGTCGAACGGCGGCGCTTGTTGCTGTTCGTGTTCCTGGTGTTCATTGTCAGCCACTTGTTGTCGTGGCTGTCGCAGAGCTTTGCCATGCTGCTGGTCAGCCGTATCGGTATTGCCTTGGCGCATGCGGTGTTCTGGGCCATCACTGCCTCGCTGGCGGTGCGCGTGGCACCACCGGGCCAGCAGGCCAAGGCGCTGGGCCTGCTGGCCACCGGCACCACCCTGGCCATGGTGCTGGGCATTCCGCTGGGCCGCGTGGTGGGTGAGGCGCTGGGCTGGCGCATCACTTTCCTGAGCATTGCCGGGGTGGCGCTGGCCACCATGCTGTGCCTGATGAAATCGCTGCCGCTGCTGCCCAGCCAGAACTCCGGCTCGTTGCGCAGCCTGCCGATCCTGTTCAAGCGCCCGGCGCTGGTCATTACCTATGCGCTGGTGACGCTGGTGATCACGGCGCAGTTCACCGCCTACAGCTACATTGAGCCGTTCGCGCTGCATGTGGCGCAGATTGGCGGTGAGCGCACCACGCTGTTGCTGCTGCTGTTTGGCGGTGCCGGGGTGTTCGGTTCGTTGCTGTTCAGCCGCTACAGCGACCGCTTCCCCCATGGTTTCCTGGTGGGTTCGATCGGCCTGTTGGCAGCGTGCCTGCTGTTGTTGCTGCCGCTGTCGGGCAACTTCTATGCGTTCGCTGCGCTGAGCATGTTCTGGGGTGTGGCGATTCTCAGTTTCAGCCTGTCGTTGCAGTCGAAGACGTTGAAGCTGGCGTCGGATGCCACCGATGTGGCCATGGCGCTGTTCTCGGGCATCTACAACATCGGTATTGGTGGTGGCGCGCTGCTGGGCAGTATCGTCAGCAGCCAGATGGACGTGGCGGATATCGGCCTTGTGGGCGGTAGCGTGGCAGTCATCGGGCTGGTGCTGGCGGTTGCCAGCACCCGACGGTTCCGCCAGGCACTGGCGCACTGACCCGCGTCTGGCGCGCACGTGTGTCGCTTAGGGGCGCAAGGCGCGCCCCGGCATTCAAACCGCCAACCGGGACGTCGAACCGATCACATGCTCCAGCACCCGAAAATCAATCCACTCCCGTACATCGAAGCGGCGCGGTATGAACCCCCACCTGAACAGGAACTCGGTAAAGTCCTGTAGCGCCTCGATCGAGCGGCTGTCCAGCGTCGTGCGCAAACGCCGGTGCGCATCGTCGCCATAGGCCGCCGCCACCCAGTACTCGCTGGTGTTCAGCTCGCGCGCCAGAAAGCGCCGGGTTTCTTCCGGGTTGGCCCAGGCCCACTGTTCGGTGCGCAGCACCGTATCGACCAAGGTACGGCTGGCATCGAAGTGGTTTTCCAGCAAGTGCCGGTCCACGGTCAGGGTGCGCGGGGTGCCGTTGTTGCTGCGGATCAGCGGGTCGGGGTGGCTGCCTGTGTCGACCACCACGCGCAGGCCGAACTCGTGGGCCAGGTGCACCGCATGGGCGCCCTTGAGGAAGATGGCATCGATATCGCCACGCAGCAGGCCGATCAGCTCGTTGTTGCGGCGGCTGAAGCGGCTGGTGTCCAGGCTCACTTCGGCGCCATACAGGTGCTGCTTGGCATCGTCGCTGTAGGTGCCGCCGTAGGGGTAGTCGACCAGCTCGACATCGGCCACCGCCAGGCCTTCCAGCTTCAGGGCATTCTCCAGCCCGCGCAGGGCCTGGGCGCGGGTGAAGTCGATCTGCACATTGGCCCATTTGGGCAGGCCGAAGCGGCGGTTCTTAAGGTCGCGAATGCTGCGCACACCGCTTTCTTCGGTGGTGAGGATCAACTGCACTTCATCGCTCCACGACAGCCCCAGCACGCGGGTCTCGACGCCGCTGGCATAGGCCCAGATCGCCGGGATGTTGCCGCCATGGCGTACCGAGTTCTGCAGGTGGTGGTCGTAGTGGGCTTCGCGCACTTCGCGCTCGCTGGACTCACGCAACGACTGGATATTGGTGCCGAACGGCGTAAAGGCCTCGGCCAGGCGCCCCGACTGCACGGCAATGCCGAGGCCGGTGGGCACGGGGCTGTGGGTGTACCAGAGGGTTTCCAGGGGCTTGGTCATGGGGTCGCGGGTTTCCTGTCCATGGGAATGGGGGCCAGCAGTTGGTCCAGGGGTTGGCGGGCGATCCAGTCGCGCACCTCGAAGCGGGCAGGGATGAAGCGCCAACGCTTGAGAAACTCGACGAAGTCCTGCAGGGCGTCGATGGCCTGCTCGTCCAGGCGAGTGCTCAGGCGCAGGTGGGCGTCAGCGCCGTAGGCCACTTGCACCCAGTACTCGCTGCTGTTGGTTTCCCGCGCCAGGTAGCGGCGGGTTTCATCCGGGTGCTGGTGGGCCCAATGTTCGGCGCGCAGTACCGAGCCGAGCAGGGTACGCACCACCTGCGGATGCTGCTCAAGCAGGTGGCTGTCTACCGCCAGCGTGCGCGGCGTGCCATTGTTGCTGCGGATCAGCGGGTCGGGATGGCTGCCGGTGTCGATCACCGTGCGCAGGGCAAAGGCGTGGGCCAGTTGCACGGCACTGGCGCCCTTGAGGAAGATCGCGTCCACCTCGCCGCGCAGCAGGCCGGCCAGTTCCAGGTTGCGGCCTTCGCTTTGGGTGCTGGACACCGGTGTACCGGCCACGTTGCGCACCGGGCGGTCGCTGAATGTGCCGTCGTAGCGGTAGTTGACCAGCTCCACGTCGCCCACTTGCAGGCCTTCGAGCTTCAGGGCGTTTTCCAGCCCGCGCAGGGCCTGGGCGCGGGTGAAGTCGATCTGTGCCGAGGCCCAGTCAGGCAGGCCAAAGCGGCGGCCTTTGAGGTCTTTTACGGTGTGGATGCCGCTGCCTGGTCGCGCCAGGATCAACTGCGCTTCATCGGCCCACGACAGGCCGATCACACGGGTGTCACGCCCTTGGGCGCGGGCCCAGATGGCGGGGATGCTGCCGCCGTGGCGTACCGAATTGAGCAAGCTGTGGTCGAAGTGCGATTCGCGCACGGCCTGCTGGTCGGCTTCGCGCAAGGACTGCACCTGGGTGCCAAGGCTGGCCAGGTCGTCCTGCAGCCAGCCTTGCTGCACGGCGATGCCCAGGCCGGTGGGCACCGGACAGCGCGTGTACCACAGGGTATCGAGGGGTTGGCTCATGGTGTGCTCCGGTCGGTTCAGGCGCTGGCCTGCAAGGGGGCTGGGGTGGTTTGCTGCACCAGCGGCAGCACTTCCTGGCCGATGCGCAGGGCTTCTTCCAGGTGCGGGTTGGCGGCGAGGATGAAGGTGCTGAAACCGGCGTCGCGGTATTCGGCCAGGCGTTCGGCGATGTGCTGGTGGCTGCCCACCAGGCCTACGGTGGGGCCAGGCTTGGCCTTGGCGAAACCGGCCCACAGGTTGCGTGCCAGGACCAGTTCGTCAAAACCCTGCAAACCCTGGTGATAGGCCGCCTGGCGTGCACCGCCGACGGAGTCCGAGCCGGTTATGAAGCCTTTGGCCGAGGCGCTGGCCTTGCCTTCCAGGCGTTCGAACTGTTGGCGCAGCTCACGCCAGGCTTGTTCTTCGGTCTCGCGGGCGAACAGGTCGACCCGCAGGCCGAAACGCACGGTGCGGCCCTGCTTGTCGGCCAGCTCGCGCACGCGTTCGATGTGCGGCTTGAGCTTGTCGATCGGCTCGGCCCAGTTCAGGTACACATCGGCATGGCGCGCCGCCACGTCCAGCGCGGCATCGGAAAAGCCGGAGAAGTACACGCCCGGTTTGCGTTCGTGTTGCAGGCCCGGCGGCAGGCTGCCGTTTTCCAGGCGATAGATATCGCCTTCGTAGGAGAACGTGTCGTCCTGCCACAGGCCCTGGATCACGTCGAGGAATTCGCCGGTGCGCTTGTAACGCAGGTCGTGTTCAAGGAAGTCGCCATTGGCCCGTTGGCTGGCCGGGTTGCCGCCGGTGATGATGTTCCAGTCCAGCCGGCCACCGCTGAGGTTTTGCAGGATCGCTGCCTGCTGCGCGGCATAGGCCGGCAGCGTCCAGGTGGTCTGGAAGGCGATCAGGAAGCGGATGCGGCGGGTTTCGCGGGCCAGCGCAGCGGCGGCGATCCATGGCTCCGGGCCGGTGGGCAGCAGTGCGCCTTCGAAGCCGGCCAGTTCGGCAGCCTTGGCGACCTGGGCGATGTAGTCGATGTAGGTGAAACCGTCGGCCTGGCCACCCGGCAGCCGGCCGGGGGCAATGTTGCCGGGGCGATGCACGGGGTTGCCGCGGTTGTGGCGGTCGGTGGACAGCTGCGGGCCGTCGGTGCCCAGCGGCAGGCGCCAGAAGAATTCGGTGGTCATGGGGGCTCCTGAAGGGGGAGAGTGTGCGAGTGGGGAGGGTGGTGCAACGGCTGTGCCATGGACGGCGCAGGGCCTGTGGGGTGGGCGTTTGCGGGGTCGGCATGTGATGGGGTGCTGCTGTGGCAGCAATCGGGCAGCAGTGGATGTTGAAGCAGCAGCAGGGTTAGCCTGCACTGGCCCAATCGCCGGCAAGCCAGCTCCCACAGGACTCCACAGGCCTCAGGTTCAGTGGAGATCCTGTGGGAGCTGGCTTGCCGGCGATTGGGCCCTCAGATCATGCCTCGGTCATAGCCTCCCCGGCACTGCGCAGATACGCGTCGTACAGCGCCGCATAAGCACCACTTTGCCCGATCAACTCGGCATGCGCCCCTTGCTCCACCACCTTCCCGTGCCGTACCACGGCAATCCGGTCCGCATCGCGAATAGTCGCCAACCGGTGCGCAATGATGATCGCCGTGCGCCCCTGGCACAGCCGGCGCAGCGCACGCTGTATGCGCCGTTCGGTGTGCACGTCCACCGCCGAGGTGGCTTCGTCCAGTACCAGCACCGCCGGGTCGGCGAGGTACGCCCGCACCAGGCACACCAGTTGGCGCTGGCCATGGCTCAGGTGCGCGCCTAGCGGGCCGACTTCGGTGTGGTAGCGCTGCGGCAGCCGTTCCAGTACCTCATCGGCGCCCAACTCGCGGGCTGCAGCTACCAACTGCGCATCGTCGGCAGCCGGTGCCGCCAGGCGCAGGTTGTCGAGGATGCTGCCGCTGAACAGCACATTGTCCTGCAGCACCACACCCACGTTGCGCCGCAAGTCGTGCTGGGCCAGCGCACGCAGGTTGATGCCGTCCAGTTTCACGGCGCCGTGCTGCACTTCGTAGAAGCGTGTCAGCAACTGCACCAGGGTGCTCTTGCCATGCCCCGAGGGGCCGACGATGGCCAGCACTTCACCGGCGCGGATATGCAGGTTCAGCCCGTCGATCACTGGCCGGGGACTGTTAGGCACATAGGCAAAGCCGACCGCGTCAAAGTCCACCTGGCCACGTGCCCTGGCCAGTGCGTGTGGTGCGGTCGGGTCGAGCACCTGTGGCCGCGTGTCGAGCAGCAGGAAGATGCGCTGGGCGGATGCGCTGCCGGTGGCATAGCGTTCGAACAGGTCCGACAGCTCCTGCAGCGGGCCAAGGAACAGGAACACATAGAACAGGCTCTCACCCACCTGGCCAACCGTAACCTTGCCCTCCGCCAGCCCATGGGCGCCGACCAGCAACAGCACGGCCATGCCGGCGGTGCTCAGCAACGCGGTGAACGGCGCGAACCAGCCAGCGCGCAGGCTGCCGCGTATCAGCGCCTGGTTGAAGTCTTCCAGCAGGCGGCGATAGCGTGCCTGGTTGGTCTGCTCCTGGCCGCATTGCTGAATCAGCCGCACGCCACTGACACTTTCCACCAGGTGCGCGGTGAAGCGGCTGCGTTGCTCGGCCACCTTGGCCCAGTTGCGCTGCGACACCCGCTTGAAGCGCCAGGTGGCCACGGCCAGCAGGGGTACCGTGGCCGCCAGGCTGTAGAAGAAGCCGGGTTCGATGCGCCAAAGCATCACTGCCGCCAGGCCGCAGCGTAGCAGGGCGCCCAGCAGCTCGGGCGGGCCTTGCACCAGCAAGGGCTCTAGCGCATCCACGTCACGGTCGGCACGGGCGATAATGCGCCCGGCGCGGGTCTGGTCGAAGTAGCTCACCGACAGCGCTTGCACATGGGCGAACACTTTAACCCGCAGGGTGTTGAGCACGCCGATTGCCGCACGCCCGGCAATGAACTGCGACACGCCCGCCAGCAGAAATCGCCCCAGCCAGCTGGCTGCCAGCCCCAGGCCCAGCCACAGCACCAGGCGCTCGTCGAGCAGCCAGTGGTCGGCGCTGGGCACCAGGCCCCTGTCCAGCAGTTCGCGCACAAACCATGGGCGCAGGAAAACCGTAAACACCAGCAGCAGCTCGATGCCGATCACTGCCACGATTTGCCGGCGAATGGGCCGCAGTAGCGGCAACAGGCGGTGGAACATGCCCCGGTCCAGCGCCTGGCGAGCCAGGCGTTGCTCGATGTCGATATCGCTGCCAGGGGAGTGCTGCACATCAGTCATGGTCGATCCCCAGCAGGTCGCGGTAATGGGCGTTGTGCGCGCTCAGCTCGGCATGGCTGCCGCTGGCGCTGATGCGGCCGTTTTCCAGCATCAGTACGCGGTCGGCCAGCAGCAACGTGGAAAGGCGGCTGGTAATCAGCAGCAAGGTCGGGCCCTGGCTGCCTGTGCTGTGCAGGCGGCGGATGTTGTGCAGCACCTGGCGTTCGCCCAAGGCATCCAGGGCGCTGGTGGCGTCGTCCAGGCAGAGGATGTCGGGCGCGCCAAGCAGTGCCCGGGCCAGGCACAGGCGTTGGCGCTGGCCGCCAGAAAGAGTCACGCCACGATCACCCAGTGGCGTGTCGAGGCCGTGGGGCAAGCGCTCCAGCACGTCCTCGGCGGCGGCCAGGCGCAACGCTTCTCGCAACTGGGCGTCGCTGGCCTGCGGCGCGGCCATGCGCAGGTTGGCGGCCAGGCTGTCGGAGAACAGAAAGCTTTCTTGCGGCAGCACCTGCACACGGCGGCGCAGATCGGCCAGGTCGAGGTCGCGCACGTCGTACCAACCGCCGGCATCGCTACCGACCTGCACGTTGCCGTGCTGCACATCTGTCAGTCGCGGCAGCAGGCTGGCCAGCAGGCTCTTGCCGGTGCCAGTGGCGCCTACCAGCGCCACCACTTCACCGGGCCTCAGGGTGAGTGAGCAGCCTTGCAGGACAGGCCGGCCAGCTTCAACGGCACCCGCCTGCACCTGGTTCAGCTTCAGCCCCAGCGGCCCGGCAGGCAGGGTGGTGTGGCCGCCAACAATGGCCGGGCGTTCGTCCAGCAGTTGCCAGATGCGTTCGGCACTGGCCCGGGCATCGGCGAAGGTCTGCATCACCCGGCCAATGCCCTCGATGCGAAACACCAGCGTGGTCGCCACCAGCAGCGAGGTCACCAGCTCGCCGATACCCAGCGCACCGGCGGCCACACGGTGGGCGCCGTACACCAGGATCCACACATGCCCCAGCGCCACTACGGCCTGTGGCAGCGGAATACGCGAACTGGCGTAGGCGAGGGCGGCGCGGGCGTGGCCGCTAAATATGTCGACCTGGCTGGTGAAACGGGCGATGCGTTGTTGTTCCAGGCCAAACGCCTTGATCACCCGCACCCCGCCGATGCCTTCGGCCAGGTCCTGGCTGACCTGGTCGTAGGCGGCGGCCACGGCGCGGTCCAGCGTGACCAGGCGATCGGTCTGTATCACGAACAGCCACAGCCCGGCGCCGGTCAGCAGCAGGGGTATCAGGCCCAGCAACGGGTCATACCAACTCAATAGGCCAACGGCAGCGACCACCACCAGCGGCGTTTCGATGATCTGCCGCCAGAAAGTGATCAGCGCGTCGCGCACCTTGTCGGCATCGCGGGTGGTGCGGGTAACCAGTTCGCCCATGCCGTGTTGCCAGTGATACCCCAGGTGCAGGCGCTGCACCTGGAGGAGGATGCGTTCACGCAGGCGCGTGAGCAGGGCCTGGCTGAGTACCAGTGACAGCACGGCGGCGGCATATTGCAGCAGGCCACGGCCCAGGGCGATGGCCAGCAGCAACCACAGCCAGTGCCAGCCCACGCTGGCGTCCAGACTACCGTCGGCCAGGCGCTGCACGGCGCGGCCGGTGCTGACATCATCGACCGCATGGCCGATCAGCCACTGCTGCCAGGCCAGGCCGAGGTTGCCGGCGATATAAAGGGCGGTGACCAAGGCGAAGCGCCAAGGCATTTCGCGGTAGATGGCCAATGCCCGAAGGAGCGGGTGGTTCATGTAGATCACTCAAAGGGGGCTGCTTCGCAGCCCATCGCAGGCAAGCCAGCTCCCACAGTGATAGCAGTGCCCTTGAGCCTGGTGCCGTCCTGAGAGCATTTCCTTAGGTACAGCGCTGGCCTTGGGCCTGATGTGGTCCTGTGGGAGCTGGCTTGCCGGCGATTGGGCCGCATGGGGTTTTAACGGCGAGTAGCGCCCTGGGTTTCCTTGGCATTGAGCACTGCCGTGTACTCACCTGGGTCGGCCCCGTTCAGGTAATAGTTGCCCACGTTGTGCAGCCGCCAGCGGATCGGGTCGTGGGTGGTGTGTACCCGGGCATTGCGCCAGAAGCGGTCGAGGTTCCACTTGCTCAGCGAAGCGCTGGCCCCCAGCAGCGAAAACAGATCACTGGAAATTTTCAGCGATGCGGCATCGGAATGTGCCCGGGCCGTTGCTACCGACAAGATCAGCTCATCCTGCAGCGCCTTGTTCTCCGGGTCGCGCTCGTGGTCGTCGAACACCCGCGCGGCTTCGCGCAACACCGACTCGGCGCCGCGTAGCGCCACGGCATACTCGCCAATCTGGCGAATCACATGCGGCTCGTCACTGGCGCGTTCGACGCCGCTCTCCACCCAGGCCCGGGCATGCTCGCGCAGGTACTCGACAGCCGCCTGCAAGGCGCCCGCAGCGATGCCGGTGTCGATGGCGGCGTGGAGGATTTGCGGGAAGGTCAGGCCGGTGCGTTTCATCGGCCCGCTGCGGCGGGTGAGGTAGCGCTCGTCGAGCACGATGTCGTCGAAGTTCACTGTGCCGCTCACCGAGTTCTGCTGGCCGAAGGCCTGCCAGTCATCGACCAGGGTCAGCCCTGGGGTATCGCGGTGCAACAGCACGCCCACACCACCGTCTTCGCTGGCGGCGGTCAGCGAGATCCATTCGGCCAGGTAAGAACCGGTGGAGTAGAACTTGCTGCCGTTGAGCACCCACTGGCCATCGGCGCGGCGCTCGACGCGGGTTTTGAGCGCGAACTTGTTCTTGCCACCGACTTCGGCCAAGGCGTTGCCGAAGCGCTTGCCGGCCAGCACGTCGGCAATCAGCCGGTCGCGCACGTCATCCGGGTAGCCGGTAAAGATACCGCGCAGCATCACGTTGTGAATCTGCAGCAGCTGGCCGACGCCGCCGTCGGCAGTGGAGACCAGGCGTACGGTTTCGACCACAGTCTGCACCGAGGCACCCAGGCCGCCGAACTGGGCGGGTACGGCGATCGCGGTCAGGCCGCTGCTGGACAACAGCTCGGCCTGGCGACGGGGGAGTTGGCCGTTGTTGCTTGGGTCGGCGGCCAGTTCGGCGATTTGCGCGGCGACCTGGCGGGCTACTTCGATGGCCTCGGCTTCGCTGGTCAGGCGGCGGGCGGGGGAGGGTTCTATGGCGCTCATTGAGGGGTCTCGGTTTGTCTGATGGGGCCAGTGCGCCTGCTTCGCGGGCTTGCCCGCTCCCACAGGACCTGCACTGCCCTTGAGGGTTGTGCTGGCCCTTGTGGGAGCGGGCATGCCCGCGAATGGCTACACCGCGGTCCCAACCCCTTGAGCAATATCTTTGCCACCCCTCTGTAGGCCCCGTCCTGCGTGGCTTCCACTACTTTTTGCTGCCCCGGCAACACACGCCCTGCTGATCTGGCAGCACCCCGCCCGCAATCCTGCTCCCAGCCCAGCAAACAGCGCCCGCAACCAAAGGCAAACCCCGCGTAAATCAAGGCCTCCAGCGGTTGGCACGCACACTGCAATGCTGCCTTCACGACGCCCAAGGAGCCACCCCATGACCCTCGCAACCCCCATCGCAAAACGCCTGGCAGACGACCCGTCCGCGCTGGAGCGTATCTGGTTCACCCGCTGCCCCGTGCCCACTGCCTCAGGCATCGCTTACAAGCTCGGCTGGCTGGAGCAGGAGTTCGCTGCCGACGGCCTGCCAGTCTCGACCCTGCAGGAGGCCCGCCAGCTTGGCCACCACCATTACGATCATCAGCTGCCCGGGCTGTTTCGAGAAGGCGGCAACGTGCCGGCGCTGGCCGCCCGTGCGGCCGGCTCGCCCAGCCGGTTGATCGGCCTGACCTGGATCGAGGAATGGCAGACCATTCTGGTCCGCCCGGATTCCGGCATCCGCAGCGCCGCCGACCTGCGTGGCAAGCGCCTGGCGCTGCCGGCCTGGGGCGATACCCGGCCTGGCAGCATTGCCCGTGCCATGAGCCTGCATGGCTACAAAGGCGCCCTGGCTTCGGCAGGCTTGCACCTGGATGACGTGCAACTGGTAGAGGTAGCGCTGCTCGACCAGGCCGGTGCTGCCACCCCGCAACTGGGCCTGCAACGGCTGTGGTCGGGGCTTGAATACCTGGCACGCGGTGAAGTCGATGCGGTGTACGTGAAGGGCGCGGCCGCTGCCGATGCCGCGCGCCGCCTGGGGCTGGTGGTCGGCGTCGACCTCGACCTGCTGCCCGACCCGCGCCACCGCATCAACAACGGCACGCCGCGGCCAATCACCGTGCACCAGCGCCTGCTCGACAACCATTTCGACCTGGTGGTGCGTTTCCTTGCACAAACGCTGCGTGCCGCCGAGTGGGCAGCCGGCAACCGCGCCGCGCTCAACAGCATCCTCGAAGAAGAAACCCGCGCCGGCAGCCAGGGCGTAGCCGAAGCCTATCGCGGCGACTTCCACACCACCCTGGCCCCGGACCTGTCCGCGCAACGCCTGGCCTTCCTCGGCACGCAAAAGGATTTTCTGTACCTGCACGGCTTCCTCGAAGCCGATTTCGACATCGCCGACTGGGTCGACCCGCGGCCTCTGCAAGCTGCCCATGAACTGCTGGCCCAGCGCCGCGCCTGACCTGACTGGAGATTGAACATGACCGTACTGATCAACGAACGCCCCGTCACTGCCGAACTGCAAGCCTTCATCGACCAGGTGGTGGCTGAAGCCGAAGCGGCCTTCAGCGTATTTCGCGAAACCAACACCATCACCGCCAATGGCACCGTCGGCTTCATCGAGCGCGTGCCTGGTGAAGAGCTGCTGGTATCCGTGAACTACGGCGGGCCATGGAACCACCGCAAGCCGTTGCAGGCCACCGTCACTGATTTTTCCGGCAACGTCATCGTCGGCAAGGGCAAAGGTGGCCTGGGCCGTTACACCAAGCTGTTCCAGACCCATGCCGATGTCACCACCGTGTCACACGTGCACAGCCCGTACCTGGGTGCCTGGGCGCAAACCCATCGCACCTTGCCGTTCCACTACGTGCCGGTGCAGCGCTACCAGCTGGCCCGCGAGCTGCCGGTGTACATCGACCGGCGTCAGGCCGAGGTGGATTTCATCCTCGACAAAATTGCCGAGAACCCGTTCAACCTGGCGATCCTGGAAGCCAACGGCGGCTCCACGGTGTGGGGCAAGCAGGGGCTGCGGGCCACGGCGGAGTTCATCCTGTTGCTGGAGGAGGGGGCGCAGATTCAGCTGTTGGCGGATGCGCTGGGTGGATCGCGGCCTTACGGGCCGGGGGTGCTGACCCAGCAGTGGAAGATGAGCGGGTTGTACGACCGTGCCACCGAATTGGGCCTGGTGCCTGGCATCGATCGGCGTAACTGATCAGATCGCTGGGGGCGCTGTGCGCCCCTTTCGCGACACAAGGCCGCTCCCACAAACGTCCTGCGTACGTCGATCAATGTGGGAGCGGCCTTGTGTCGCGAAAGGGCTGCGCAGCAGCCCCAAGGGTCGGTAGGCAAACATCTCATCTGATACAAGGAACACTTACATGGCAGTAAAAATCCTCTGGTACCTCACCACCCCCGACGGCCCCTATCCCTGGGAGCCCGAAGGCCGCTGGCACACCGATTTCGAACACCTCAAGCAACTGGCCATCGCCGCCGACCGCCTGGGCTTCTACGGCTCGCTGCTCGGCTCCAGCCCTAACGAAAGCCTGGCCGTGTCGGCAGCGCTGATCGACGCCACCAAGCGCCTGCGCTTCCTGGTCGCCCAGCACCCCGGCGAGCTGTCGCCAGCAGTGCTGGCCAAGTGGGCGCTCACCTTCGACCAGTTCTCCAACGGCCGCCTGCTGTTCAATGTGGTCAACGGCAACGACGCAGGGTTAGCCACCCTGGGCGTGCATTACCCGCACGATGAACGCTACGACTTCAGCCTGGAATATTGGCGCGCTTTCCAAAGCTTTTACGCAGGCGAAACTGCCGGCTACGACGGCCGCTACGTCAAGCTTTCACCCCGTTCGCCAGCGGCTGCCCATCACCCGCTGGGCGGTTGGCACCCACCGAAGCAAAAGCCCGGCATACCGCTGTGGGGCGCAGGCACCTCGGCACCGGGTGTAGCCCATTCGGTGCAGTTGCTGGACGTGTACCTGAGCTTCGCCGACACCCCGCAAAAGCTGGGCGACAAGTTCCGCCGGGTAGGCGCTGAGGCGGCGAAGATCGGCCGGGAGCTGACCTACGGCACCCGCCTGCAGGTGATCGTGCGCGAGACCGAGGAAGAAGCCTGGGCCCACGCCGAGCGCCTGTTGCAACGCACTTCGCTGGCCACCGCGCGCGCGGCCATCGAACGCCAGTTGCCTCCCGGCCAGACCTTCGACAGCTATGTCAGCGACGACCCGCGCATTCAGCGCAACCTCGACAGCATCCGCGCCGGGCGCCTGCCCACGGCCCGCGAGCTGGAGATCTACCCCAACGTCTGGCTGGGCCCCAGCCTGTTCGGCTTCAACATTCTCGGCCCGGCTGCCGGCACTTACCTGGTCGGCAGCGCCGCGCAGGTCGCCGAGCGCATCCGCGAGTACGAAGCCCAGGGCACGTCGGCGTTCATCCTGTCGGGCTTCCCGCTGATCGACGAGGCGCACCGGGTGGCCGACCTGCTGTTCCCGTTGCTGGACCTGGACCACGGCTTCGACGTACCGCGCCTGGGCGCGGCGAGCAAGCCGGTCGTGGCGCAACCGGCCTAAGGAGAGGGTGATGAGCGAGCTGTTTTCGCGCCGGGTGTTTCTCGGCAACAGCCTGGCCGTCGGTGGCGGCCTGCTGCTCGGCGGCGGGCTGCTCAGCGGCTGCGACAGTGGCTTGCCGGCAGCCACCAGTGCGGCGTTGCCGGGCACGCCGGTGCGCGGTGGGCGCTTGCGCGTGGGTATTATCGACGGCGACCAGGCCGGCAACCTCGATGCGCACAAGCCGGTGGGCGGTGGCATCATTCGAGGTTGGGCGCTGTACGCCAAGTTCTGGGAGTGGAATGCCGATGTCAGCACGCGCCTGGCACTGGCCGAGTTCGCAGAGCCGAATGCCGATGCCAGCGCCTGGACCATCCGCCTCAAGCCGGGGCTGGAGTTCCATCACGGCAAAAACATCACCGCCGACGACATGCTGTTCTCGATCCTGCGGCTGACCGACCCGCAACTGGCATCGCCATTCGCCGGGCTGGTCGGCGCCATTGATCGCCAGGCGCTGCGCAAGCTGGATGAGCGCACCGTGGAGATCCGCTTCAAGCAGGGCCAAAGCTTTTACCCGCTCGATGAAACGCTGATCAGCTTCGGCGGCATCGTGCCCACCGACTACCACCCGGTCACCAACCCGGTGGGCGCGGGGCCGTACCGGCTGAAAAGTTTCATCCCCGGCCAGCGCTCGCTCTACACCCGTTTTGAGAACTACTACAAGCCCAACCGCCCCTATGCGGACGAGCTGGAAATCATCGAATTCAAAGACCAGGTATCGCGGGCCGCCGCCCTGCGCGCCGGGCAGATCGACGTGGCCAGTGGCGTGCAGGCCGAGCACAGTGCGTTGCTCAAGGCCGACCCACGGCTGCGCCTGTATGCCTCGCCAACCACCTCGTTTACCGGCTTCAACCTGAACCTGGCCAAGGCACCGTTCCAGGATGTGCGTGTGCGCCAGGCGTTCCGCCTGCTGGCCGACCGCCAGGAACTGGTGGCGCGGGGGCTCAATGGCTTTGGCCGGGTGGCCAACGACCTGTATTCGCCCCACGACCCCACCTACAACCACGGTATTGCCCAGCGCCCGTACGACCTCGACCAGGCCCGTTCCCTGCTGCGCCAGGCCGGGCAGCAGGACTTGCGCGTCGAACTGACCACCACGCCAGGCCCCGGCGTCAATGCCGCGCTGGTGTTTGCCCAGCAGGCGCTGAAGGCCGGGGTGCAGGTGAAGGTCAATCAGGTGGACGGGTCCGTCTTCAACGGCCCGCAACGTGAGCAATGGCAACTGTCGCCAGGCTCGACCCCGGCGCGCGGCTTTCTTGCCTCGGCGCTGCACAACGATGCGCCGCAGGCCATCTACAACCGCAGCAACTTCCACGATCCGCGCTTTACCGAGCTGTACCAACAGGCCCTGGCCCAGCCCGACCTGGCGCAGCGCAAGGCCTTGGTGCATGAAGCCCAGGCCATCCAGCACGAACGTGGCGGGCTGCTGATCTGGGGCTTTTCCGACGTGCTCGATGCCGCGTCGGCCAAGGTGGGTGGCCTCACCCCGGAACAGACCACTTTTGCCTCCTGGCGCTTCGACGAACTCTGGTTGAACCCCAATGCCTGATACTCGACACACGCCCCGCACACCGGCCTGGCTGGCCTGGTTCATCGGTCGCCTCGGTTACGGGCTGCTGACGGCCTGGGTGATCAGCCTGGTGGTGTTCATTGCCACCCAGGCCCTGCCTTCGGACCCGGCGCGGGTGATCCTTGGCCCGGATGCGCCGCTGGAAAGCATCCTCACCCTGCAGCGCCAGCTGGGCCTCGACCAGCCGATTCTGGTGCAGTACCTGCGCTGGTTGGGCGCTGCGCTACGCGGGGACCTGGGGGTATCGCTGGATTCCCAGGTCCCGGTGGCGCAGCTGTTGTTCGGCCGCTTGGGCCACACCCTGGCCTTATTGGCCGGGGTGCTGGCGCTGGTGGTGCCGGTGGCCCTGTTGCTGGGCGTGAGCCTGGCCCTGCGCCGCGACAGCCGGCTGGACCGCTGGAGCCTGTCGGCGTTGATCCTGCTCAAGGCCACACCGGGCTTTCTGTTGGCCATCGGCCTGGTGCTGCTGTTCTCCATGCCCGGCATGGGCTGGTTGCCGGCGGTATCGATCCTCGACCCGCAGCTGCCGTTGTGGCGGCAGTGGCCGTCGCTGGTGCTGCCGGTGCTGGCCCTGAGCCTGACGGCACTGCCGTACCTCACACGCATGGTGCGCGCCTCGATGATCGAAGCGCTGGAGTCCGAGTATGTGATTGCCGCGCGCCTGCGCGGTATCCCCGAGCGGCGCATTGTCTGGCGGCATACGTTACCCAATGCCCTGACCCCGGCCATTCAAGGCGTGGCGCTGACCCTGCGCACGCTGGTCGGTGGTGCGCTGCTGGCCGAGGTCATTTTCAGTTTCCCGGGCATTGGCACCGCGCTGAACGCGGCGATCCAGATGCGCGACCTGCCGATGATCCAGGGCGTGGTGCTGGTCATCACCCTGGCGGTGGTACTGATCAACCTGCTGGCCGACCTGCTGACGGTATTGCTCACCCCCAAACTGCGCACAGCACGCCGGGTGCGGATGATCCGCCGTGTCCGGCGTGGTATCCGCCCGTGGTGGCGCCGCGCACGCAGCACCCCGGCCCAGGAGGCGACCCATGATTGAATCGCGTTGGCTGGCCGACCCGCAAGTGCGGCGCGGCGCAGTGATCACGTTGCTGGTAGCACTGCTGGCAGCACTCGGCCCTTGGCTGGCGCCGCATGCGTCCACGGCAATGGTTGGGCCGGTGTATGGCCCGCCAGCTGCCGAGGCACCGCTGGGGCATGATTTTCTGGGCCATGACCTGTTGTCGCGGTTGCTCAGTGGCGGCCTGTCGGTGTTGTGGATGTCGGTGGCGGCGGCCACCCTCGCGTTACTGGTCGGCGGTAGCCTGGGCCTGTTGGCCGGGTTCTCGCGCAGGCGCCTGGACCAGGCCATCAGCTGGGCGGCCGACGTGTCGCTGGCGTTCCCGGACCTGATCCTGGTGCTGCTGATCGTGTCCATGCTCGGCCGGGCGCCGTGGCTGATCGTGCTGACCGTGGCCATCGCCTTCACCCCCGGCGTCATCCGCCTGGCCCGTGGCAGCGCGGTGGCGGTGGCGGGGCAGGAGTTTGTCGAGGCGGCGCAGATGATGGGTTATCCGCGTTGGCGCATCCTCTTTCAGGAAATCCTGCCGAACATCCTCACGCCGCTGTTGGTGCACTTCGGCAACATGCTCACCTGGGCGGTGGGCATGCTGTCGGGCCTGAGTTTCCTGGGCTACGGGGTGGCGCCGCCTGCTGCGGACTGGGGCCTGATGATCAACGAAAACCAGGCAGGCCTGCTGGTACAGCCCTGGGCCGTACTGGCACCTGCCTTGCTCATCGGGGTGTTTGCCTATGGCACCAACATCCTGGCCGAAGGCATTGGCCGGGCCAGTGCACGGATCGGGGAGAAGCAGCCATGAACGCGCCGTTGAATGTTACGAGTGAAGTGTTGCGGGTCAGTGACCTGCGGGTAGAGCTGGCCGGGCAGGTCGATGTGCTGGCCGAGGTTTCTTTCAGCCTGGCGGCTGGGGAAATCGTTGGCCTGGTGGGCGAGTCCGGCTCGGGCAAGACCACGTTGGCCACCGCCTTGCTGCGCCATGCCCGGCAGGGTGCACGCATTGTGGGTGGGCAAGTAGTGGTGGCCGGGCAATCGCTGCTCGAACTGGAAGGCGAGGCGCTGCGCCTGGCCCGTGGCGGGTTGGTCGGTTACGTGGCCCAGGACCCGGCCACGGCGCTTAACCCCGCGCTGCGCCTGGGGGCCTTACTGCAAGAAACCCTGTTGGCGCACCAGCCATTGCTGTCGCGTGAGGCTGTACGCAAGCGTATTGGCGAAACCCTGGTGGATGTGGGCCTACCTGATGACGACACCTTCCTGCGGCGGTTCCCGCATCAACTGTCTGGCGGGCAGCAACAGCGGGTGATGTTGGCGCTGGCGTTTGTCTTGAGACCGAAGCTGATCGTGCTTGATGAGCCCACCACCGCGCTGGACGTCACCACCCAGGCCCATGTGTTGCAAACCCTCAAGCACCTGTGTCGTGGCCATGGGGTGGCGGCGCTGTACGTGACCCATGACCTGGCGGTGGTGCGTGACCTGGTTGATCGGGTGATGGTGATGTACGCCGGCCGGCTGGTGGAAGTGGCCGGGCGTGAGGCGCTGTTCCGCATCCCCGGGCACCCTTACACCCGTGCCTTGCTTGCGGCCATTCCCGACATTGCCCGGCGCCAGCCATTGCAGGCGATTGCCGGGCATGCGCCGGCACCGGGGCAGCGCCCGGATGGCTGTGCCTTTGCACCGCGCTGTGCCCAGCGTCGGGCGCAGTGCTCGGTCATCGAGCCATCGTTGCTGGCGCATGCAGATGGGCATCAGGTGGCGTGTGTGGTGCCGCAGCTGGAAACCGTAGCCTTGGACGACGTGCCGGTCGAAACGCTGTCAGCCCCCGGTGACGTACTGCTGGAGGTGCAGGGCCTGGATGTCGCCTATGACCGCCAGGTGCTGTTCGATGTGTCGCTGCAGGTGCGCCAGGGTGAATGCCTGGCATTGGTCGGTGAGTCCGGCTCGGGCAAGACCAGCCTGGCCCGGGCCATTGCCGGGCTGGGCGAGAACGTGCAGGGGCAAATGCGCTATGCCGGGCAACCTTTGGCTTTCGCTGCCCGGCAGCGTGATGCACGGTTGCGGCACCAGGTTCAGTATGTGTTCCAGAACCCTTACCGTGCACTGAACCCACGGCAGACGGTGGGACAAACCTTGAGTGCGCCCCTGGCGCACTTTTTTGGCGTGCGGGGTGCCGAGGCCCGGCAGCGGGTCGAGGCCGTGTTGTCGCGGGTGTCATTGCCGGCGCGTGTGGCGGACCTTTACCCGCAGGGGCTTTCCGGCGGCGAGCGTCAGCGCGTGGCGATTGCCCGGGCGTTGATCTGCGAGCCGAAGTTGCTGGTGTGTGACGAGATTACCTCGGCGCTGGATGTGTCGGTGCAGGCCTCGATCCTGGCCTTGCTGCGGCGCTTGCAGGGCGAGGGGCTGACGTTGCTGTTCGTGACCCACGACCTGGGCGTGGTACGGGCGATAGCCGACCGCGTGCTGGTGTTGCGCCAGGGGCGGGTGGTGGAGCAGGGCAGTGCCGGGCAGGTGCTGGAGCGGCCGGCGGACGCCTATACCCGCAACCTGGTGGCGCACTCGCCGAGCCTTGCCCGGTTTTGATGTTGGTTTGTCTGAAGAAGTTTGGCGCCTGTGAGATCGAGCGCCGCCCGCGCGGCGCTCGATCTCCCAGACAACAAACCTCTAAAACTGATAATCCACCTGCGCCAACAATGTCCGCCCCGGCATCGGCTGCAGGAAGGTGTTGGTCGACCCGGCCAGGCCGCTGACGAAATTCAGCTCGTCGGTGACGTTGAGCATGCGCACGGTTACGCCCCATTGCGGCTGGCGGTAGTAAACGGCGAGGTCAAGGTTGTATTCGTCCGGCACTTTCACCGTCTTGCTCAGGTTCAGGTACCAGCTGCTGGTCCACCACCCCGACAGCTCCACGCCAAACCCTGAATCGAAGCGGTAGTCGACATAGCCGCCTGCGTTGTATTCGGGGATCTGCACCGCATCGAACTTGCCGGATGGCCGCTGGTTGAGGCTGTTGTTGTCGCCGAATACCGTGCCGTTGTCGGGGACGAACCCGGCCGAGGCGAACCCGGCCTGGCTGGTGAACTCGTTGTAGGCGCTGATGCGGCTGAGGTTAAGGCCACTGCGCAGGTTCTGGTCCTGGTAGCGCAGCGTTGCCTCCCAGCCTTTGACGATCAACCGGGCGATGTTGTTGTTGCTGTCCGGCGACTGGTCGCGGGCCTGCTTGTAGGCAGCCAGGGTGAGGAACAGCTGGTCGGGCACGGCCTCCACTTTCAAACCCACCTCATGCAACACGCTCAGGCTCTCGAAGGCCAGCGGGTTGAGCTGGTTGGCCCCCGTGCCGCTGCCCCAGCCCAGGCCGTTGGTGAAGAAGCCGGTGTTCACCGCCAGCGAGCGATCGAAGGTGTAGTACAGCGTGCTGTTTTCTGTGGGTTTGACATAGGGGCTGACCTGCACCGAGAACAGCCGGTAGTTGTCCGAGTCCTTGCGTGGGTTGCCGCCGGGCAGCACAAAGGGGTTTTCGATACGGGCATCGATCCAGCTGCGGCTGGCGCCCACGTTCAGGCCCACACGCTCGCCCAGGCGCAGGTTGTGCTGGCTGAACAGGGTCTTGGTGGTCCAGGTGCTGTCGGCGGTGTACGGCGCCACCGATTCGGCATACAGGCCATGCCCGGCCGGGTACATGGCCGGCAGGTTGAGCCAGCCGTAGTAGCTGGAGAACTGCGGCACGCCGGGTTGGCCGATCCACGCAGCGTTGCCGCCTGCGGGGTTGCGGCCGGTGAGCCCGAGCAGGTCACCGGGGTTTTTAAAGGTGGGGTCGAGGGTCAGGTCATAGGCGTTGATGGTGCTGCCGAAGCTGTTGTTGGCGGCGATCGACTCGTTGCGCTCGCGGCGATAGATCAGCCCGCTGTTGCTGTCATCGACCAGCGTCAGGTCGCCCAGCTGCCACTGGCCACGGGCGCGGAACTCGAAGCGGTTGTCGAAGATATCGTCCTTGCCTTGCACCTGAAACGCACCCACGGCGTCGGTTGTGTCGGTGGAGTGCTGGTAAAAGGTGCTGTTGGCCAGGGTGATCGACGGGGTCAGGTCACCTTCGACGCGCAGTTGCGTGGTAAAGCGCCGTGAGCGGTTTTCATCCTGTGCACGCTGGCCGGTTTGTGACGACAACGAGGTCAGGCCATTGCCTGCCAACGACGGGTCGTAGACCCAGCCGCGCAGGCTGCCGGGGTTGGCCTGGGTATTGGGCGAGGCGCCCTGAAAGCTGCCGTCCACCACTGCGTACTGGCCCTGGGCATTGCGCTGGCGTTGCACCCAGCCGAGCACCTGGGCGTCGGCAGCGCCCGAGGACAGCACCGGCGACCACAGGGTGTTGCCGTTCTGGATGATCGGCGTGGCACGGCCGGCGTAGTACTTGCCGTGGTCGACCAGGTCCTGGGTGGCGCGGTTCCAGCCGTGGGTGATGTTGTAGTCGTAGTAGTCGTCGTAGGCGGCATTCCAGTCCACCCGCACGTTGTCGTTGCGCCAGGCCAACGCGCCGTAGAAGGCGTCGAAGTTGTTCTCGACGTTGTCGTAGAAGTCTTCCTGGCGCTGGCGGGTGATGCTGACCCGGTAGGCCAGGTTGTCCGTGAGCGGGCCGGTGTTGTCGATGCTGAATTTGGTGGCATCGCGTGATTCGCCATCGGGAATCCAGCTGCCGATCTCGCCACTGAGCTTGGTGCGGAATCGGTTGAAGTCGGGTTTCTTGCTGAGGTAGTTGACGTAGCCGCCACTGCCGCTGACCGATCCATAGGTCACCGACGACGGCCCGGCGACGATATCGGCGCCTTCGTAGGCGTTGAAGTTGGCGGGGTGGCGAACCCCGTAGGCGCGCTGGCCGTCCTGGAACACCTCGGTGTTCTGCCCGCGCATTTGCGGGGCGATCCCGGCGTTCTGGCCACCGCCTCGGGTGATGCCGGGGGCGTATTTGACCAGGTCGTCGGAACTGCGGATGGGGTCGTTGGCAAGCTGTTCGGCGTTGATCTGGGTGACCGAGCGCGGGGTGTCGAGCACCTTGGCTTCCAGGCCGCCATAGATCGAAGCGGGCGGGCGGGTGGGCAGTGCGTCGTCGTCGGTCTGCTCGGCCTGCACGGTGACGGTTTGCAGCTGGGTGTCTTCGGCGTGGGCCAATGACGTGCTGGTGGCCAGGATGGCCAGCGTCAGGGCGCTGGGCTGGAATTTTGGGTGCAGCAAGGTAACGCGGGGCATTGGCTGGGCCTCGTTCAAAAGTAGGAATGTGGGAAAAACGAGGGCGCAGCCGCGCCTGCGGTTGGTTTGATATTTGTGCTGCCTGTACCGGCCCTATCGCCGGCAAGCCAGCTCCCACAGGTACAGCGCAGGTCTCAAGTATTGCGCAGTCCCTGTGGGAGCTGGCTTGCCGGCGATAGGGCCAGTGCAGCCAATGCAAGGCTGGTAGGTCAGCTTCTGAGCCACAGGCTCTCGAACCGCCAGGTACTGAACAGCGACTGCTCTGCCTGCGCGCCACCCACGCGGGTGCTGACGCTGTCGAGCAAGTCGGCAAAGCCCCAGATCAGCATGCCGCCGCGCTCGTACTGGATGCGCTGGGCCCGGTGCACCAGCGCCTTGCGCTTTTCCAGGTCCGGTTGGGCCATGGCGGCGAGAAAAGCCTGGCTGAATTCGGGGTCGTTGAAGTGGGTCTTGTTGGCTACGGCAAACGGCGCGTCGGTATGAATCGCGCTGGCCAGGAACGGGGCGCCGATGCTGCCACCGGTGCTCAGGGTCCAGTCATCCCGCTGCGGGCCCTGGAAGGTAGCCAGGTCAACCTGGCGCACGTTGATCGTCACGCCGATGCGCCGGGCCTGCTCGGCCAGCACCAGTGCCGAAGCCAGCCCCGGCCCGGCCGTGGTCACCAGCTCCACCTGCAACTGCTCATGGCCGGCTTCTCGCAGCAACTGCGCTGCACGCTGCGGATCATAGGGGCGTGGGCCAATGCTGTGGTCGAAGGTGGGGTCGAACGGTGCATACAGGTCATTGGCCACCCGGCCCTGGCCATTCAGCGCACGGCGCACCAGCTCGTCACGGTCGGCCAGCAGGCGGAACGCCTCGCGCACACGCGGGTCATCGAACGGGGCCTTGGCGGTGTTCATGTCGAACGACAGCCAGTTGCCGCTCACCGACTTCAGCAGGCGCAACCGTGGGTCGGCCTGCAGCACCTGCAGGTGCTCGGTGGACATCACGTTGGCCATGTCGATCTGCCCGGCGCGCAGTGCCGCCAGGCGGCCGGTCTGGTCCTTGAAGTCGATGATCTCCAGTTCATCGGCGTAGGGCTTGCCGGGTTTGTAGTAGTTGTCGAAACGGGTGAACAGCGAGCGCTGGCCCGGGGTGAAGCTTTTCAGTTTGTAAGGCCCGGCGCCGACCGGGTTGGTGACCGGGTGGTAGTCCACCGGCACGATGCCGCCGAAGTTGACCCAGGTTTCCGGCAGCGGCAGGTAGCTGCGGCCCTCGCGAAAGCTCAGGCGTACGGTGCGCTCGTCAAGCTTGACCAGGTTGTCGCGGTCCACCCAGTGCAGCAGCGCCGCGTAGGGCGAGGCCAGCTGCGGGTCGGTGAGGCGGCGGATGGAAAAGATCAGGTCCTCGGCGTCGATGGTCTTGCCATGGTGGAACTCCAGCCCGGGTTTGAGGCGCAGGGTCCAGCTGCTGGCATCGGCGTTGGGCTCGGCGAACTCGGCCAGGGCCAGGCGCGGCTGCATCTGCTCGTCCCATTCCCACAGCTTGCTGTACAGCGCAAAGCCACGCACGATGCCGCTGCCGATGGGCTTGTGGGCGTCGAGGTTGCCGCTCTGGTTGCCGTCGATGATGCCTAAACGCAGGCGCCCGCCATGGCGCGGCTGGTCGGCCACGGCATGGCTCGGGCTGTCGGCGGGGCCGCAGCCGGCCAGCAAACCGCCGGCCAGCACGCCGGCGTGGCCAAGGAAGCTGCGCCGGCTCAGTGGGTAACCGTCCCTGGCCATGGCGTCAGGCTCCGTTGCTGGCGTGCAGTTGCACGGGTTCGGTTGCCGGGCGGGCAAGGGCTGCGCGCTGCGCACGGAAGTGCGGCAGGATGTGCTCGCCGATGCGGTAGGCCTCTTCCAGGTGCGGGTAGCCGGCCAGGAAGAACAGGTCGATGCCGATGCCGTGGTACTCGTGGATGCGCGCTACCACGTTGGCATAGCTGCCTACCAGCGCGCAGCCCGGCGGGATGCCGATGTAGCCGAAGCCGGTCCACACATTGGGGTGGATGAAGAAGTCGTCGAAGGCCTGTTGTTCGTCCTTGTCGTTGTAGCCGTGCTCGTAGCTCAGCTTGCGTGCGGTGCGCAGGCCTGCATGGGCAGCGCGTGCCTTGACCGTGCCTTTGGCCACGCCTTCGTCGAAGAAGCGTTTGGCCTCGGCCAACGCCGCCTCTTCAGTGTCGCGGGTGATCACGTCGATGGACAGGCCAAAGCGGATATCGGTGCGCCCCCACTTCAGCGCGCGGGCACGAATGTCGGCGATCAGCGCAGCGATCTCGTCCGGGTGTTCGGCGCGCATCAGGTAGAAGTCGGCGTGCTTGGCAGCAAATTCCCGCGCAGCCACCGATGAGCCGGCCGTGCAGATCAGCGGCAGTTCGGCCTTTTTCAGTGGGCCGCGAAGGCCGCCGCCTTCGGCACGGTAATAGGTGCCTTCGTAGTGGAACTGCTCGTTGTGCCAATAGCCGCGCACCACGTCCATGAATTCGGTGGCGCGAGCGTAGCGTTCGTCATGGCCCTCGAAGTCGCCGACCTGACGCTGGATGGCATCCGAGCCGCCGTTGATGATGTTCCACACCAGGCGGTTGCCGGTGGCGCGCTGGTAGGTCGCGGCCTGCTGCACGGCCACCCATGGGGTGTAATGGTAGGGCTGGAACGCGGTAACGAATTTCAGCGTGCGCGTTTCCCGGGCCAGCAGCGAGCACACCGTCCACGGTTCTTCGCCGGTCGGCGCATTGACCATGAGCGCGCCGCCGAAACCGTTGATTTCCGCCGCGCGGGCGATCTGGCCGAGGTAGTCGATATAGGTGAAGTGATCACCTACGGCAAACCCCGACACCGCCCCGGTGCTAACCCCGCCCGCATGCCAGTCGCCACGGTTGCGCGGGTCGCCGGGCAGGAACTGGGTTTCGCCGTGCAACGGCAGGCGGGTGAAGAATTCGATGCTCATGGGGTGGCCTCCTTACTGGACGCTTGGGCTGCAGTTGGGGGTGACCGGCTGGCCGCTGATGACCTGGCGGGCGAAGGGGATCGAGTCCTTCAGCGAGGCATTCACCGTTTCGCTGTGGCCCAGGCCCTTGTACAAGTGGCCCTGCACCACGGAGCCGGCCTTGCAGGCGTCCTGCATCAGCGCCACTTGAGTGGCGGCGGCGGGGGTCTTGTCTTCGGCGCCGGTGCCGATGAAGATTGGCTGGGCCAGCTTCAGGGTCGGGTACGACACCTGCGCCAGCCATGGTTTGAGCTTGTCGCCCTTGTAGTCTTTCTTGGCATTGGCCGGGGTCAGGCCGGTGCCGACCACGTCGCTGACCAGCGATGACAGGCAGCTGGTACGTGCCTGTTCGAACAACGGCAGGGCTTTGTCGGTGTAGAAGTCGCGTGGGTCGATGCTCGGGTCGTACTGCTGGGCCGCGAGCAGGGTGTAGAAACCATAGGCCAAGGCCGGGTCGACCTTGTCCTGGTCTTGCTCACCGACATTTTTCGCGCCGATGGTATAAATCACGCCAGTGCCGATGCTGCCCTTGACCCCCAGTTTGGGCGCATAGGTGGCCGCGTAAGCGCCAGCGGCAAACGCCCCGGCACCGCCCTGGGACTGGCCGATGATCAGCACCTTGTCGGCCAGCCCCGGTACGCCGGCCACCACGGCCTTGGCTGCATCGAGAATGCCGTAGGCGGCCATGCGGTTGTTCAGCAGCGGGTGGCCACCGGGTACGCCCAGGCCCTGGTAGTCGGTGGCCACGATGGCGTAGCCTTCTTCGAGCCAGCGGTTGAGGTATTGCACGTCGCGGTAGCTGCGCCCGGCCCAGGACGGCGCGCAGATATCGGCCACGCCGACGGTGCCATGGCCCCAGCTGGCGACCGGCCAGCCACCTGCTGGCGCCTTGCCTTTGGGGATGAACAGCGCGCCGGACACCACCACCGGCGTTTTGCCGTCGATGCCGTCCAGCGAGGTGTAGAGGATGCGTTGTGCGCTGGCCGCGTTGGGCAGGCTCAAGGCCTGTTCCAGCGGTTCGCTGCGCAACAGTTTGCCGGGCGTGGCGGGGATGGCCTTGGTCCAGGTGTAGAAGGCTGACACGCGGCCATCGCCCTGTTGCGGGTCGGGTTTGGGGGCGTAGGTTTCGGCAGCCATGGCGCCGATGGACAAGGCCAGGGCGCTGAGGCCGAAGATGAGGGATGCAGGCAGTTTCATGAGTCAGGGTCTCAAGGTTGTTGGCTAAGTTGAGCGTCTGATGACGGCCAGTAGTGGGTCAGTTGCAGGTCGATCAGGGCCTGGCGGGTGAAACCCGTGGCCAGGTCGTGGGTGATATCGTAGGGCGCGCGGATCAGGCGGTTGGCCAGGGCGTACTGGCCCAGCGCGTCGTAGTGGGCCTTGAGCTGGGCGTCGCTTTTCGGTGCCCAGCGCGCTTTCCACGCCACCGGGTCGTCCTGGTCGTCACGGCGCAATACGCTTTCGCTGACGCCCGCACGCGATGACAGCGCGTAGTACGCGTCGCGGTTCTGCTCCTGGGAGATCCACCAGGCCGCCCGCACCCAGGCGGTGGCCACCAGCTGCGTCAGGTCGGCGTGCTCTTGAACGAAGCGGTCGGTGCCCCACAGGTCCGACACCAGCCGCCAGTCGTTGGCGCCTTGCTTGGTCGACCAGAGGATGCGTGCCACGCCTTTGTCTTCCAGGGCATAGGCTTCGTTGAGCAGCACGGCGGCGTCCACTTTGCCGGCGGACACCGCAGCGGCAC
Source organism: Pseudomonas sp. LLC-1 (assembly GCF_002992185.1). Lineage (NCBI taxonomy): Bacteria > Pseudomonadati > Pseudomonadota > Gammaproteobacteria > Pseudomonadales > Pseudomonadaceae > Pseudomonas > Pseudomonas sp. LLC-1. The sequence goes on from NZ_LUVY01000019.1 coordinate 231,141, forward strand.
CGACCTGCGGGTTGAGGTTGGCGATCTTGAAGTCGCTCAGTTGCAGGCCTTGGCTTTGCAGGAAGTTGCTGAAGGCGAACTCCCATGGCCGGCCACGGTGCAGGGCCAGGCGTTTGCCCTTGAGGTCCTGGATGCTGCGGACCGTGGAAGTGCTTGGCACCACCAGGTAGATGTTGTTGCCGCTGCCGCCGGGCACTACCAGTTTGCCCGGCACCTGACCGGCACCGGCGATCACCGAGGGCAGGTCGCCGCGCACGGCGAAGTCCAGGCTGTCGTTGCTGAAGCCTTCGTTGATCTGCGGCCCGGCGCCGGCATGGGGCAGGGCGGTCCATTGCAGCTTCACGCCGCGGGCAGCCAGTTGCTGTTCCAGCCAGCCCTCTTCGATGACTCGGCCGGGAATGCCACCAAACACAGGTGCGCCGCCCTGGGTGAAGGCGACGATGGCGATGCGTACCGCCGCCGGTTGCTCGGCTGCCAAGGCAGCCAGGCTGATGAACAGGCCAAGCAGCAGGGTAAGGGCATGACGCCAGGGATTGTTCATGTGCAGCTCCAGGCAAAGGTTCGACAGGCCTGGAGCGAAATGCATGCCAGTAGCGTTGAAAATGGCTACAGCCCATGTGTTACGGGCCTTTCAGGAAACAGCGAAGGCGCTGTGAAGAGCCAGGCCTGCTGATCGGCAAACAGGGGGGTGCTGGCGGGTTGCTGCTGCAGCAGCAGTCGACTGCTGGAAAATTAAATATTCCTGATTCGAATATCTAAATATTAATTAATAATTTTTTGATCTAATTTGTTTCATGCACTATTGGCTGGCGCGTCAACTGCCAGGAATGCCCCCATGTCGCTGATCACCCACCCCAATGCCCGCGAGCTGACCAAGTCGGTACGTGCCACCGTGCTCGTGTTCAAGGACCCGCGCTCCCAGGAACTGCTCAGCCGCATCGAGCGCCTGGCGCCCAGCGAGGCCAATACCCTGATCATCGGCGAAACCGGCACCGGCAAGGAGCTGGTCGCCCGCCACATCCATCACCTCAGCCGCCGTGGGCGTGAGCCATTCGTGGCGGTGAACTGCGGTGCTTTTGCCGAAACCCTGGTGGAGAGCGAGCTGTTCGGCCACGAGAAAGGCGCGTTTACCGGTGCCACCAGCAACAAGGCCGGCTGGTTCGAGGCGGCCAATGGCGGCACGCTGTTTCTCGACGAAATCGGTGACCTGCCGCTGAACATGCAGGTGAAGTTGCTGCGGGTGCTGCAGGAGCGTGAAGTGGTGCGCCTGGGCTCACGCACGCCGATCCCGATCAACGTGCGGCTGGTGGCGGCAACCAACGTCAACCTGGCCGATGCGGTGGTGGCGGGGCATTTCCGCGAGGACCTGTTCTACCGCCTGCACGTCGCGACCATCCGGCTGCCGCCGCTACGCGAGCGGCCGGGGGACATCCTGCCGTTGGCGGAATTTTTCATCGAAGAGCATTGCCGGCGTTTGGGGTACGAGCGCGCCTCGCTCAGCCCGGATGCCGAACGCAAACTGCTGGCGCATAGCTGGCCAGGCAACATCCGCGAGCTGGAGAACGCCATTCACCATGCGTTGCTGGTGTGCCGGTATCAGGTGGTGGCGCCAGCAGACTTGCACCTGGTCGATATGCGGCCACAGGTAGCGGCGCCCGTGCCACAGGCCTACTTGCCGGCAGCGAGTGCGGCCCCGCCCGACCTGGAAAGCGCATTGCTGGCGCTGTTCGAGCAGAATGTGCCAAACCTGTATGAGCATATC